>JANNVG010000647.1:0-6823 GCA_031414395.1 Fimbriiglobus sp. | reverse complement strand
GGTTTCCCCACGGGCTTGCTCATTTTCTCGGCGGACAACCCCGCTGAATCAGGGTCAATCGCTCCTGTGCATTCGGTCAGTCGAGGTGGTGGGAATCGAATCGGCACATCGCCAGCCTGTCACACTCGGGTGGCTGTCTTTCGGCCTCGCGTTTCGACCGGGATCGCTCAACTCGCGGCCCGGCGGTCTCCCGCAGCTCCGATGGAACAGGTGGTCGAACGTGTGCCACATTTTTGGCCCGCCGTCCGACTGGCACGCCACCGCCGAGCGGTTCGCCGACGCCCTCGGTGACACTTCGCGGGAGGATTTGGCCGGGGTGCTCCGTCTGCCGGTGGTCGCGGTGGCCGTGCTACGGGTCGGCTGGGACGGCACCGCCTGGACGTTCCCCGAATGCGACGGCACGGGCCGAATCGTTGGCATCGGCCGGCGGTTCCGCGACGGCGGGAAGGTGTTCCCCAAGGGCGGGGAGCGCGGGCTGACGCCGCCGGTCGGGTGGGAGCACCAGCGTGGCCCGCTGTTCGTCGTGGAAGGCCCGTCGGACGCGCTCGCCACGACGCACGCCGGCCTGTGCTGCGTCGACCGGCCGAGGTACAACATGGGGGCACTTTCGCGGGTAGTGATAAATTATGGCTGGACACTTAGGGTGCGACAAAAGGGAATTCGGTGGACGAACTGAGTCGTGCGAAGACGAACGACTGAAATGGAGCGGGCCGGACCATCCCTGGCCCGGCCCGCGGTTGCCCTTCGTTCACCTTTAGCCCTCCCCGCCGGGGGGGTCGCCGACCAGGAAGTCGAGTCGCCCGCGGAGCGCCTCGAGCACGTCCCATTGGTCGGCCGTCAGCACCACCTCACCGCTGTACTGCGCCCGCTCGACGAACCGGATCACGCGGTCGAGGTCGGGTTTGCCGAGCGTCATGGCGTGTTCCTTCACCTCTTCCACACGGGCGGGGGCGAGAAGCAGCAGTTGGGCCAGCGTGCCGGCCTTCATCCGCGGCGGCTGGGGGTGCGGGGGGTCGAGCCGCTCCTTCGAGGGCGGCTTCGGCCCGGCGGGGGCGGGGTTGCCGCCGTCGCCCTTATCGCGTTCGGACACCCGCAGCACCCAGCGACCCATGGTCGCGTCCCACCGAATCAGGATGATCATGACCGACTCCCGGTCGGGAAAGGAAGGATCGCCCGGCAGCACTGCCGGTGCAACCGCATCTTACACCACACGGTGGACAGTATCAAGGCAGAGGACTCCTACTGGCATGCCAGAGGGAGTCCGTAAAGCGATACAGAACCTGGGCCAGACATCGCAGCAGTCGGAAAAGTCGGATAGAATCACCTCTGGAGGCTACCGGAGAAAACCAGTGGAAACGAACGAGCAGTTTGCTGACCAGGTGCGGGAGGCGATTCTGGAACGCATCCAGGACGGCCGCTATAAACCCCGCGACCGACTGACCGAAGCAGGCATCCTGAGTGACCTACAGCAGGGGGAGCGGAAGAAGTTCGCCACCTTGTCCACCGGCCCGGTGCGTGAGGCGCTGATCGTTCTTGAGGCCGAGGAGATCCTCGACGTCTTCCAGAGGTACGGGGCCGTCGTCCGCGAGGTGATGGAAGCGGATGTGATCGAGATGCTCCACAACCGCTGCGCCCTGGAGGAGTTCGTGGTCAGCCAACTGGCAGCAATGCGGGAAGACAAAGTCGATTTGTCGGAGAGTCGCCGGGCGAACGAACGCCTGGGCAAGTTGGTTCTACAAGTCGAAGGCGGGTTGGCGAAGACGGCTGGGTCGAACGCCCACCTTGAGAAAGCGATTCAAAAGGGGGATGGTGGGCGGGCGAAGCAGATCAGCCCCCGCGTCCGTTTGGAGGTGATCCGGCTCGACGCTCTGTTCCACGGCGGCCTTGCCCGTGCCGCAGGGTTCCCGCACATCGCCGACACCTTACGGCGGCTGCGCGACCGGATGGCGGTGTTCAGCGGCACCCGGATGACCCTCACCGGGGAACACCTCCGCCAGTTTTACGACGAGCACAACGCCATCCTCGTCGCACTCCACTCCGAGGGGGAGTTCCGCCCAGACGTGAACGACGCGCGGAACGCCATCCGCCGCCACCTGCGGAACTCGGCCCGGCGGTGGGCACTGCGGCCGGACGGTCGGTCGCGGGACAAGCGGCACTGGGACATGATCTTCGACCTGCCCGAACTGCCCTGGACCGCCCTCCGCGCGTCCGACGAACAGTTCAACCTGCTGGCCGCGCGGGTGGCAATCGAACTGGTGGCCTTGAAGCGACTGGCCACCGACCCGAACATCCGGCTCGACGCCCCCGAACGGTTGTACCGCGAGGCGGTGGACCTGTACGACCGATTCCGGGACAGCGGCTCACATGGGGATGCGGACCGCGGGCAGATCATCACCCGCTTCCTGAATGCCGACCTGGGGCTGCACGTCGCCCTCATGTTCCTTTCCGGCCTCCAGTTCGCGGAGGAGGCGGTCGTCCACTTCTGGAAGTTGTTCTACAACGATACGAGGGACGCACTCCAGGACGACTGGCGGGCCGAGGCCCACGGCGACCGCATGGGCCAGGTACTCGAGGAACACCGCCTGCTATTGAACGCCATCCGCCCCGGCGTCCAGACGGCGGGGGTCGGGGAGGAGGTGGCCCGCCGCTACTTGTCGCACATCTTGTCGGCCATCGAACACACTTACAAAGGGGACCAGCGCGATGACCTCTGCCGTCGTCTGAAGTTGCTTGGCCAGGCTCTTGAACCGAGTTGGACACCTGACGGCGCGCCCAGCACGGGCCCGGCGTGCGACCGGCCACTTGGAAAGGACGGATGACTTCGGCGGCTGAGGTACTGATGAAGCTGTGTACGGGAAAGATTGAACTAGACAGTCCAGGGGCGCGGAGTGTCGCAGGCCCCACTTGCGAAGTGTCGAGAGCGGAACAAGCGAAGGGCGGTGAGCAATAGGGGGAATACGACGCACATCACCCTGACATTGCCAGCCGCGGAGATCTGTTTAGCCAAGTAACCCCGGTGCGGCTCGAACGCACAACCTGCCGCTTAGAAGGTCACTGGTCGCAGGCGGAAACCCCTCCATTCCCAGCGTTTCAGCCACCACCGTCGGAAGTTTGGCCCCCGGCTTGCCCCAGAACACACTCGACCCCGACCTGCTGACCGTCGCGTCGGCGTGGTCGCGCCTGTCGCCGCCGATCCGGGCGGCGGTGATGGCGCTCGTCCGCACCGCCCTGCCCGCCGACTCCACTCCCCGCCCGTCTGGTCTCGACGACTCCCTGCCGCCGGGGTTCGAGGCGGCACACCCACCCCGCGGGTGAACCCGGCCGGAACTGCTCCGGCATCTCCCGCAACTCCGGCGGGTGCTTCCGGCGGGTGGTTCCGAAACTCCCCCACCGCGGCGGCAAGTGGGGCATCCGCACCGGGTGTCGTCTAACGGGAGCGAATCATGGCGTGGGTCCACATCAACGGCCACCGCTACTACCGCCGCTCGCGGCGGGTCGGCGGGCGGGTGTTCACCGAGCACGTCGGCGGCGGGTGGCTCGGCGAAGCGGCGGCCGAACTGGACTCGTGCGACCGGCAGATTCGCCGGCTGAAACGGTTCGGCGAGCACCTGGACGCGGACATCTTCGTCCTGGACATCGCCGCGTGTCTGGCCGTGGACGACGCGATGGCCGACCTGTTCACCCTGCTCGCCGGGCGGTGCGGGGCGTACCGCCACCGCCGGCAGTGGCGGTGGCACCGAGGGGGGAAGGCGATGGCCGACCGGACGACGAAAGAGACGGCGGGCATTCTGGCGGCGCTCACCCCGCCGGCCGTGCCGCCGCTCATGACCCCGGAGCTGCACGGCCTCCCGCCGGAGGATCAAGCCGTCCTGCGGGCGGCGGCGACCGGGGACGCGGCGGCGGTCGAGCAGTCGCGGAAGTACCTGACCGACCGGACGTACACGCGGCGGTGGGGGAACCCGGTGTACGCCGCCCGCTGCTGGCTGGTCGGGCAGGTGTGCGGCACGGACAAGCTGGTGGCACGGGCGACCCACCACCACGCCGACCAGTTGGCCGAGGACTTGGGCGCTGGCCACGCGACCGCGCTGGAGAAGCTGGCCATCACGCGGGTGGTGAACAACTGGCTGATGGTGGGGCTGCTGGAGGTGAAGGCGTGCGGGTGGCGGGCGGAGAGCAAGGAGCGCGGGCGGGTGGAGCGGTGCCTGTCGCAAGCGGAGCGGCGGCTGATGCAGGCGGTGAAGGCGCTCGCCTTGCTCCGCGGGGTGGCGGTGACGGAGGTGGTTGCTCGCCTGCCGTTGGCCACCGCCACCGTGACGCCGGGACCGGGCGACCCGCCGAAGGGGTGAGTGGACGATCAGCGGGCCGCGGCGGAGTGTCGTCGCCACGCTCCGCCGGGTGAACTCCACCCCCTTCACCCCCGACGGGTAGGGGGCCGAAATGTTCAACGGCCTGGCACCGTAGACCGTGCCGGGTGCCGCGCGCGAATCATGGCAAAACCCCAAAAGGGAAACGCACCCCGCACCCCGCCCGACGGTCGCGGGTCCTTCCTGGCGGTCCTGCGATCTGACCCCACAGGGAATAGTCGAGCACCACGACAGACTTTGTTTTGTCACTCGCTCGGAGGATGCCCCGTGATCGACGACCGCCGTGAAATGTCGGAAGGCCGGTTCCGCGAGCTGCTGGCGAAGTGGCTGGCGAAGCTGCCGGCGGTCGGGTGGGAGGGCACGTCGCACGAGTTGGGGTATGAACTGGACTCGTTCGCCGAGCGGCACCGGCTGTTCGCCTTCGTGCCGCTCTGTCCGGGGCGGAAGGTGGCCGGCATGGTGCCGTTCCTGTCGGCCCACGGGTTCACCCTCACCCACCACCGCACCAAGCACGCCCGCACCCTGCGGTTCACTCGGACGCTGGTTCCCGCCGCCCCGCACGCCGGGTAAGCTAACGGGAGCCACCCCATTGAGGCCGACCATGTTCGACCGCATCGTGACCGACCCCGACATCCTCGGCGGCAAGTCGGTCATCCTCGGCACCCGCATCAGCGTCGAGTTCATCTTCGAACTGGTGGCGTCCGGCGGGGCGGTCACCGACATCGTGGCGGCGTACCCGTTCCTCACCCCCGCCGACGGGCGGCAGGCCATCCTGTTCGCCGCAGGCTCGCTCAAGAACGACGTGTACTTGTCCGCGGGCGTGACATGAAACTCCGCGACTTCCCCCGCCTGGCCGACCAGAACATCCACGCCGACGTGGTCGCCTTCCTGCGGGCAGAGGGGGGCTGGCCGTCGTGGACGTGGCGGACGCCCAGGTGAGCGGCGGGTCGGACGCCCTCATCCTGACGCGGGCGGTGGCCGAAGGGCGGGTGGTGCTGACCCACGACGCCGACTTCGGCACCCTCGCCATCGCCCAGGGTGCCCCGGTGGTCGGCAGTGTGTACCTGCGACCCGGCCACATCGGACCCGAGCCGACGGTCGCCACCCTCCGACACCTCTTCGCCGTGAACCCGGACCTCGCCCCGCCGTTCGTGCTGCTGGCCAAACGGACGGCCGACCGGGTGGCCATCCGCATCCGGCCCCTGACCCCACCGGCCGCGACGACGGAGGGCGACGACTGACGCGGCCCTCGGACGTGGTCGAGCTGGTGAGTCCGGGAAACAAGGGCCAGGCGGAGAAGCGAACGGCGTTCGCGGCCAAGTGCGTGGCCGACCTGACGGCCGGGTACGGGCTGCTGGTGGTGGACGTGGTGACCAGCCGGCTGAGCCGCCCGCTGGACGACCTGTTCCCACTGCTCGCGGCGGGGGTGGCGGTGCCGGAACACGGCCCGCTGGCGGCGGTGTCGTTTCGCCCAACAAGGGCGGGGGAAGTGGACGGCATCGAGGTGCGGGCGCTGACGCTGACCGTCGGCGGGGTGCTGCCCGAACTGTCGCCGGCACTCGACACCGGGCGGGTGGTGCCGGTGCCGGTGGATTTGGAGGCGACCTACGAGGACGCCCGCGGTCGCAGCCGGCTGCGAGGAGGGATGGTCGGTGCCGGGCGGAAAGCGGAGGACGGCCCCGGTGGACAGGACCAGTTCGACAGCGGGGGCGTTCGCCGGAGCAATCTGCGCCGGGACGAACGCCGGGACGGTGCCCGGTGACAGTGGGGTGTCACCGGCGGCGAGCGTTCGCTTCCACTGGTAAAAGGCGGGCACCGACACGCCTTCGGCGGCGCAGAACTCGGCCACGGTAAGGGACGAGGTTGCGAAGCGGCCCATCCGCTCGACCCACCGCTGGCGGGTGGCGGCCGGGTCACGACGGGTGCGGACGATCAGCGGGACGGGGGACGACTCGGGCGGAGAAACCGGCTCGGACATGAGCAAACCCTCGGGGTGGAAAAACCACCCCTGAAGATAAACCGTCAGTCAAGGACGTGATTCGCCGGATGCGTACCGGTATCCCGAACGTTTACGGTTCAGCGTCTGGCTTTGAGGGCGACCATCGTCTGGCGACCGCTTGGCGTCTCCAAGAATATCACCAACTGATCGAATTCCGGGGTCCCTACTAGCCGTATTTCCTCAACCACTGTCCCGTCGTCGTCCTTCACCCAACTGGTCATCGACGTCCCTCGGGTCCCACCGAGCAGCGGGCTGTACGACAGCAGTCGATACGGCCCTGGGTGCGACGGGCGGATGTGCAACTCCCACCCACTCTGTGTCTTAGTGACTGTCCCACAAGGGGTGGTCGGGGGCGTAAAATAGCCCATGAGAACTCAATCCTACCCGAGTGATGTGACCGACGAGCAGTGGGTGTTGATCCAGCCGCACATCCCGGTGTACCCCGGCGGGCGGCCCCGCA
>JANNVG010000646.1:0-2981 GCA_031414395.1 Fimbriiglobus sp. | reverse complement strand
GATCAGGTCGTTTTGCAGCCACAGCAGCTTGCCGAACGCGCGCAGCGTGCGGGCCTCGGCGGGGCGGTCCAGCCCGAGGCCGAGCACGGTCGCCGTCAGCGCGTCGGCCACGAACCCCAGCAGCGCGTTCATCTGCACCAGCGGCACGTTCAGTTCCTTCGACCCCGCCTTCGGCGTGTGCATTTTGCCCACCACGTCCAGGTATTCCACCATCTTGCCGTCGTAAGGCTTCGTTACCAGTCCGACCAGATAGCGGGCCAGGTGCTGCTTGCGGAACTGGATCTGCTCGTGGTCCGGGGTGAGCGCGTCCAGGTCGGCCGGCACGTCGCCGGTGTACCCGTGCTGCCGCGGCAGGAAGTGCCGCCAGGTGGCGTCGTAGGCGTGCAGCTTGTCGTACACGGCGTCCACCAACCCCGGCACCAGTGGGGCGAGCGCGGGGGCGGCGGCGTGAACGGCGGCCACGTCGTCCGGGCCGAACCCCATGAACCCGGCGACGTACTCGAAGCGATACCCCAGGTCGGTCTCCAGGCGGGCCTCGTCGATCCGTTTCATCGGTCGGTCTCGCAACGGGGGGAGGGCGGCGGCTTGACACGGGCCGCCCGCGGCGGGAGAATTCTGGACGCGCACGTCCAGTTGTCTCAAGATGCCACCCGGTCAACTGGATGTCAAGGTCTCATTTAACCCGAAATCGGGGCCGACATGTTCTCGCAGACGGTCGAGTACGCCCTGCGGGCGGTGGCTTTCCTGGCCGGGGAGGCGCCGGCCGCCCGCACCACCGACCCGATCGCCGCCGCCACGCGGGTGCCCAAGCCGTACCTGTCGAAGGTGCTTCAGCAGTTGGTGCGGGAAGGGGTGGTGCAGTCGCAGCGGGGCGTCGGCGGGGGGATGTCGTTGGTGAAGGCGCCGGCCGAGTTGACGATTCTGGAGGTGGTGAACGCGGTCGAGCCGATCGCGCGGATTCGCCAGTGCCCGTTCGGGTTGCGGTCGGCCTCGGGCGGCTGGTCGGCGGTCAACTCGGGGCGGGGGTGCGTCGGGCCATCGGACGGCTCCTGCCGGGGGGAATTTCGGACCGATACTCATCTTCCCGTCCCGCCGAAGAAAAAGCCACCAACTTCCGTGACGCTCACCCGTTCGTGACCCTTCGCCCGCAAATCCACTTGAGTTTGCCCGCCGCCTTCCGACAATACCGTCGCTTCCCCGCCGCCCGCACCCGGAGGGTTCCCATGCGCCGCCTCGCACTCGCCGTTCTCCTGTCCGCATCCGCCGCCGCCGTCGCCCAGACCCCGCCGCCGGCCGTACCCGCCGGCAACATCTCCGTGGAAGCGGTGGAGGTGGTCCGCCAGAAGCCGGACACGGTCAAGCTGTACATGAAGGTCGAGGCGCGGAACGCGGAGGCGGTGACGGCCACCGACGAGGCGACGGACGAGGGGAAGAAGATGCTCGACGGGCTGAACAAGCTGAAGCTGACCGGGGTGACGGTGACGGCCCTGCCGCAGCGGACGGTGCGGACCGAAACCGTGGTGCGGGGGGGCGTGCCGGGCACGGTCGAATACCGCGTAGTCAAGCCGATCACCGTGAGCGTGACCGACGCCGACGCCGACAAGTTCAACGCCGCTGTCGAGAGGGTGCAACTGGAGGCGTTCAAGCTGGGCCTGATGCCCGACCTGGCAAACGACTCCTACAACTACAACTCGAGCGGCCAGCAGGAGAAGAACAGCCCGTTCCGCGCCGTGTACTCCCGCAAGGGCGGGTGGGACGAACTGACCGGGCCGGCGCTGGAGAAGGCGACCAAGAAGGCGCGGGCGAAGGCCGCGGCACTGGCCGCCGGGTCGGGGGTGACGCTCGGCCACGCGATGTCGGTGAGCGAGGTGCTCACCTACGGCTCGTCCCCGTCGTACAACCCGTACGGGGCGGTGAACACCGCCGCCGACCCGGAGGACTCGCTGGCCGACGGCGAACTGGTCCGCACCGTCCGCGTGCGGGTGGTGTACAGCACGAAGTGATTCGCGTTGACGGTTCCAAGTTCCAGGTTCCAAGTGAGAACCGCGGACAGCTCACGGGCACCCGCACGCCGCGACATGACCGTTCGTCTTGACTTGGAACCTGGAACTTGGAACCTGGAACTTCCTTTACCCGAGACCCGTCATGCGTCGATTGCTCCTGCTGTGCGGGCTGGCGGTGCTGCCGCCGGCACTCGCCCAGACGCCCGCCAAGCCGACCGTCACCGCCGAGGCGACGGAGGTGGTCCGCGCCAAGCCGGACGCCGCCCGCATCGTGTACTCGGTGGCCGCCCGCAACCCCGACGCGGACACCGCCACCACCGACAACGACACCCTCACCCAGCAGTTCGTCGAGGCCGTCGGCAAGCTGAAGCTGGCGGGCGTGAAGGTGGCCCCGGACCCCCTGCGGGTGGACAAGATCGAACTGGGCAACAACCGCGGCGGGGGCGTGGCGGTGGGCGAGTTCAACGCCGTGCGGGCGGTGGTGGTGACGGCCGCCGACGCCGACCCGGCCAAGCTGCTCGCCCTGGTGGAGAAGGTGCAGAAGGAGGCGGCCAAGCAGGGGGTGGGCGGGGAACTCGGGCCGTCGGCGTACAACGGCCAAGCGTACGAGCGGGCGGGCGGGGTGAAGGTGGCGTACACGCGGGCGGAAGACGGGTGGGAGGAGGCGACGACGGCGGCCATCACCAAAGCGACCGCGCGGGCGAAGAAGCGGGCGGAGGCGGTGGCCGCTGGTGTCGGGCTGACGCTCGGCGAATTGGTGTCGCTGAGTGAAGTGCCAGCGGACTCGCCGAAGGCCACTTCGCCGGTGGCATCCCCGCTCAGTTCGGCCGCCTTCCTGGGCGGGCCGGTCAACCCCGGCGTGACGGCCGACACGCTCGACGCCTTCGTCGACGGCGAACTGGTACGGAAGGTGCGCGTGCGGGTGGTGTACAGCACGAAGTGAGTGGTCCTGTCGGGCGAGCCGAGCGGCGTGAGCCG
>JANNVG010000645.1:0-5424 GCA_031414395.1 Fimbriiglobus sp. | reverse complement strand
CCCCCCCCCCCCCCGGGGGCGGGGGGGGGGCCGGGCGTGCCCCCCCCCCCGCCGCCCCCCCGGGGGCGGGGTCCCCCGGTTCACGGGCGAGTGGTGGAATGGCAGACACCGGGGACTTAAAATCCCCTGCGGGCAACCGCGTGCGGGTTCGACTCCCGCCTCGCCCACTTCCGCAAACGACCACGTCCCAATCCGCGGGCCGGATGACTCCGGCCCGCGGAATGGGACGTGCGCTTCTCACCACCCGGCAACGGGCGTGTCATCTCCGAGCCGGCGTTCAGGCCGGCGTCTGGCCGTCCGGCGGCGGCGTGGCGACGGCCGTTCGCACCCGCTCCAGCACCGTCTGCGAGACGGTGGCGAACAGTTGCTTGCCGAGGGCCATCAGTTCCCCCTGAAAGCTGCTGGTGAGCGTGTGCAGGAGGCCGGAGGTGCCGTTCGAGCCGTTGGAGCCGCCACCGACGGGCGGGCGGGCGGAGAGGATCATGCTGAGGGCCACCCCGCCCGCCACCGCCACCCCGATCGCCTCGAACGGGTGTTTACGGATGAGGGCACTCGGGTCGAACCCGCGGACCATGTCGGTCACGGTGGATTTCACCCCTTGAGTGATCTGCTCGATCGGGTTCCCGATCGCCGCCTTCATGGCGGCCATCGGGTCGGCGACCGCCGCCTGCACGGTGCTGACGGTGTCGCTCACGGCCCCGATGGTGGTGCGGATGCTGCCGAGCGTCTGCTCCTCGAGCACGTCCAGCTTGCCGGCCATCGCCTCCTGGGTGCGGCGCAAGCGGGCTTCGATGTCGTCGGTCGATTCCTCGACCGCCGGCGGCGCGGGGGCCGGCGGAGCGGGTGACGCCTCCGGGGGGAGTTCGGTCACTTCGAGCGTTTCACGAGCCATGACCAGGACTCCGAGAGGGATTTCATCGTGCGGGTGGGGATGAGAGACAGGGTGGCCAAGTGTCGGAAGCCGACGGCCGCGGCGGCGCCGCCGACGAGCACCATCGCCCCGCCGACGATCAGCCAGCAGGCCCACAGGCCGAGCGACGGCACGTACTCGTGGAGTGCCAGCACGCCGCCCGCCAGGGCGAACACCATGCCGGTGACCAGCAGGACCGACCCGACCCCGGCCGCCAGCACCCACCACTGGGTTTGCCGCATCCCGTCCCGCATCTCGGCCTTCAACAAGTTGGCGTGCTGGACGAGCAGGTTGCCGGCGTCGTCGGCGATGTTCGACACCAGTTGCTTGGTCGATTCTTCGCCCACCAGGGGCACGGGGGCCGGCTCGGGAGGGGATTGCGCGATCGGTTCGTCGAGCGCGGTCATGTGAGTCGTCTCCGGGGCGTGAACCGCGGCGGGGCCGGGTGTGGGAAGTCACGACCAGCAACACTCGTGCCAACCGCCCGGAGGTGAATCGCGCAATTCTTGCCCGGCGACCGCCGCTCGGCACTTCGGTTGCATTCGTCGGGTCGTTCCCTGGGTGGCTCGCGTCCACCCGCCTCTGCCGACCCCCGAACCCGAGAAGCCCAACATGTCCGACATCAGCGTGGCCGCGAAGCCGTTGTGGCAGCGGGCGCTCATCATCCTGTCGGCGGTCGTCACCACCGCCCTCATCCTCGGCGCTCTGTACTGGATGCGGTCGGTGTTCATCCCGCTCGCGCTCGCCGTGTTCCTGACGGCCGTCCTCGCGCCGGTCGTGTCGTTCCTCCAGAAGCGGGGGCTGGGGCGGCTGCCGGCGGTCGCCGTGGTGGTCGTGGTCGTGGTGCTGGTGGCGGGCGGCACGGCCGCCGTGTTCGTCTCCCAACTGGGCGGGCTGACGGAGACCGTGGCCGAGAACAAGGACGACATCCGGACGAAGCTGGAGAAGGCCCGCACCACGCTGTTCGGCAGCGGGGAGAGCCGGTGGGGCAAGATCATGAAGGAGTGGGAGCAGTCGGTCGCCCCCGCGTCGACCGCCGCCGAGCCGCAGAAGGTGGTGCTGGAGCCGTCGGGGAACGCCTGGTGGTCGCAGTTGGACTCGTTCGCCGGGCCGGTGGCCGAGCTGTTCGGGCTGGTCGCCTTCGCGCTGGTGCTGATGGTGTTCATGCTGCTGGCGAAGGAGGACTTGCAGGACCGCGTGTTCCGCCTGCTCGGGCTGGGGGCGATGACCTCGGCGGCGCGGGCGGGCGGCGAGACCACGTCCCGCATCAGCCGCTACCTGTTCGCCCAGTTCGTGCTGAACGCCCTGTTCGGGCTGGTGTGTACGGTCGGCCTGTTCGCCCTCCAGGTGCCGTACGCGATCCTGTGGGGGCTGCTGGCGTTCATCATGCGGTACGTGCCGTACCTGGGCACGTGGATCGGCGTCGTCCTGCCCGCCGCCCTGTCCGCCGCCCTGTCGAGGGGGGACCAGTGGTTCCTGCCGCCCGACCTGGCGAACGCGGACTCCTGGTGGGTGCAGCCGGTCGGCGTGCTGGTGCTGTTCCTCGGGCTGGAGTTACTGTCGAACAACCTGATCGAGCCGCGGCTGTACGGCACCAGCCTGGGGGTGTCGGAGGTGGCACTGCTGGTGACGGCCGGCTTCTGGACGTTCCTGTGGGGGCCGATCGGCCTGGTCCTGTCCGGCCCGCTCACCATGTTCCTGGTGGTGGTGGGCAAGCACACCCCGCAGTTCCGCTTCCTGTCCGTCCTCCTCGGGTCGGACCCGCCCCTCAGCCCGGCCGAGTCGCTGTACCAGCGGCTGACCGCCCGCAACCAGGACGAGGCCGAGCGGGTGGTGACGGCGGCCATCCCGAAGGACGACCCGCGGGCCGTGTTCGACGCCACCGTCATCCCCGCCCTGGCCATGGTGAAGGCGGCCCGGCAGGCCGGCCAACTGGACGCCGACGACGAGCGGCAGGTGACGGCCATCGCCGGCGAGGTGGTGGACGCGGCCGTGCTGGAGGTGCGGCGGCAGACGGGCGAGGAGGCGGCCGAACTGGTGGGCGGGCGGAAGATCCGCCTGCTCGCCTGCCCGGCGTCGGACGAGACCGACCGCCTGTCGCTGGAGGCGCTCGACGGGCTGCTGCCGTCCGCCCGCTGGGAACTGAAGGTGACAGGGGTTGCCACGTTGACGTCCGAACTGGTCGCCCAGGCGGTGGCGTTCGACCCGGACGTCATCTGCATCGCCGCCCTGCCGCCGCACGGCGTCGCCCACGTGCGACACCTGTGCAAGCGGCTGCGGGCGAAGTTCCCGGACGTGCGGGTGGTGGTCGGGCGGTGGGGCGGGGCCGTCACGCCCGAGGAGACGGCGCAGTTCGTGGAGGCGGGCGCGACCGCGGTGGCCGAGTCGCTGTCGGCCGCCCGCGCCTCGCTCGCCGGCTGGCTGCCGGTGTTCGCCGCCCAACACCCGCGGGGCGAAGACCGCACGACCGCCCCGGCCGACGCCGCGATTGGCACGCTCCCTGCATAGAGAAATCAGACGGCGAACGGGCGAACGCCCACGCCACACCCTGGAGGCACAAGTGATGGCAGTTGCGACCAACGACCGCATGAAAGCGGCCGGCGATTCGGCGGGCATGGCCGTCGAGGCCGGGAAAGACGCGATGAAGAACGTGGCCGCGGCAGGTGCCGGGGTGGTTCACAACGTGGCCGAGAAGGCCGGCGACCTGGTGGAGCAAGGGAAACAGGTGGTGAACAAGATGGTTGAAGGGACGGGTGAGGCGGGGGAAAAGGTGCAGAAGTGGGCGGGCGACGCCTACGAGAACACGAGCAAGGCCGTCGGCGACGCGACCGACAACGTGGCCGGCCTGATCCGCAAGCACCCGCTGCCGGCGGTGCTCATCGGGTTCGGCGTCGGACTGCTCATCGGCCGGCTGTTGCGGCTGTAACTTGCCGCCCAACGAGTGACGGGCGAGTCGGACCGGGCGAGTGCTCGGCCCGACTCGCCCGTCACTCGTTGGGCGGTCACACCGTCGGCCCGCGGACCGGGCGTTCATCGGAACGGGAGATCGGACAGGCACACCCGCCCGCGCTCGACGAGTAAAACGAACGACCGCGGCTTAGTCCGGCGTGGACGGGTGGTCGGGGTTCTCGGCGGTGGGAGCATCTGGTCGCTTCAATAACCTGAGAGCTAGTTCATCGAGGTAGGGTTGCACTTTCGCTCGCAGCTCGTCGAGCGTCTCCATCGCCGTCGTCAATTCCTTCTGCGCGAACTGCTTTCCCTGGGCTTCCAACGACGATTTCTTCGTGCGGATCGCGCTGACCGTGGCCTCATGCTGATGCAATTCGGTCTGTCCGGCGTTTGCCAGCCACTGGAGATCCTCATCCGACGCCCAGCGGTCATCGTCAAATCCCAAAGGGGCGAATGAGGTGAACAATCGGACGTGGAGCGCCCGGCAGAAGTCGATGTGCAGGGTGCCAATCCGTTGGGCCTTGACGAAAACATCCCGTTGCGAGCCAGGCGGGGGTAGGCCGATGGTGTGGAGTGAGTCGAATTTCGCCCGGAAGCGGCCCGCCTGCCCGTGTATATGGCCGAGGTAGAAGACATCAGGCGTTGTGCTACCGTCCCGCATGGTGGTTAGAAAATCGAGAACCTTCCTGAACGTGTCCATCTCCTTGGGAACTTGGTCGGTATACTTCTCGACTCCGGCTACGATGACGCTTTCCTTGTTGGCAATGACACATGGGCGGGACACGACCAGGCACCATTTGAATGGTGCCTTGGCCGTTGTCCCACCCTTTTCGTTCCAGCTCTCATTGGTGGCGAAGAGGGTTATCCCCTGATGGATGTCGCCTTGGTTCACGGGCCCCGTCCGCCGCGGGCTCAACGATCGGCATGGGTTTGTTCGCTGAACCTCCTCAGCGATTCTCGGGCCTCGTACCCTTCGGATGTCCACTCATAGGTGGCGGGCTTGTAGAAGCTCGCGATCGGGTAATCCTCTTCGTCCGCTGATTCCGTGGCCGTCTGTACGGGGACAGCAGTTGACAGAGCCTGGACTGGTGCCGGAAGGCGTGTCGCCTTCATCTGCTGCAACGAAGCCCAAAGCACGTTGGCGGTGTCGTGGAACACGTCGAACGTGCCGGTGAGGATTCGCCGGACTTCCTTCTCCGACAAGCCGTGAGCTTTCACTTCCTTGTCAAGGACTCGGATGCCCGCCCACAAGAACTGCCTCAGTTCTTCCGAGGTGCATGTCGTCGGATCAAAAATGTACATGCCGTGCAGGCAGATCCCCAAGTTAGCAGGTACACTGGCCTTCGCGGGCGATGGGGCGACACACGGCTCCCCCTCGTAGGCAGGCGCGTCCCATGGGGTGGCATTGATCTTCCGCTTTCGACTCTTAGTGACTGTCCCACAAGGGGTGGTCGGGGGCGTAAAATAGCCCATGAGAACTCAATCCTACCCGAGTGATGTGACCGACGAGCAGTGGGTGTTGATCCAGCCGCACATCCCGGTGTACCCCGGCGGGCGGCCCCGCA
>JANNVG010000644.1:0-2159 GCA_031414395.1 Fimbriiglobus sp. | reverse complement strand
CCCCCTCTCCCGTGGGAGAGGGGGCCGGGGGGTGAGGTCCGAACAGGCCGGAGAGGGGGGCCGGGGAATTGTCCCCGTGTACACTGACGCGACCCCTCCGGAGGTCGCCATGCGCTCCGCCGTCTCCCTGCTCGCGGTCGCACTCGGTTCATTCGCCTTCGCCGCCCCGCCGAACGTCGTCATCGTCATGACCGACGACCAGGGCCTCGGCGACTTCTCGTTCACCGGCAACCCGGTCCTCAAGACGCCGGCGTTCGACGCCTTCGCCAAAGAGTCCGTTCGCCTCACCGACTTCCACGTGTCGCCCATGTGCAGCCCTACCCGCGGGCAACTGCTCACCGGGCTGGCGGCGCTCCGGAACGGGGCCACCTCCGTGACGGCCGGGCGCACCTTCCTGCGGCCGGGGTTGCCCACGCTGCCGGAGGTGTTCGCCACCGCGGGCTACAAGACCGGCCTGTTCGGCAAGTGGCACCTGGGCGACTCGTACCCACACCGGCCGAAAGACAAGGGCTTCCACGAGAGCGTGTACCACCTGGGCTGGGGGCAACAGCAGTCCACGGCCGAAGCCGACTGGCCGCTCATCAACGGGCGGTACTTCCACAACGGCGAGCAGAAGCTGTACAAGGGCCACTGCACCGACTTCTGGTTCGACACCGCGATGGCGTGGATGAAGGACCGCAAGGCGAAGGGCGAGCCGTTCGTGTGTTACATCCCCACCAACGCCCCGCACGCCCCGCACGTCGAATTGGACGAGTACATCAAACCGTACCGCGGGGGGAAGGGGCCGGCCCCGTTCTTCGGCATGATCGCCCACCTGGACAAACGCTTCGGCGACCTGGACCTGTTCCTGACGGCCGAGAAGCTGCGGGACGACACGATTGTGATCTTCATGACCGACAACGGCGGCACGAGCGGGGTGGCGACCCACAACGCCGGCCTGCGGGCGGGCAAGACGACGTACTACGACGGCGGGCACCGCGTGCCGTGCTGGATCCGCTGGCCGAACGGAAAGTTGGGTGAAGCCCGCGACATCGACACGCCGACGCAGAACACCGACCTGCTGCCGACGCTGTGCGACCTGTGCGGGGTGCCACAGCCGAAGGGCGAGAAGGCCGACGACGTGTACCGCGGGGTGTCGCTCGCCGGGCTGTTGAAGGGCACCGCCCCGCTGCCCGACCGTAAGTTCGTGGTGCAGTACGGGCAGGTGCCGAAGAAGGACGAGGCGTGCGTGGTGTCGGGCAAGTGGCGGCTGGTGAACGGGAAGGAGCTGTACGACGTGGTGGCCGACCGCGAGCAGAAGGCGAACGTGGCCGATAAGAACGCCGACGTGCTGACGGCGATGACCGAGTATTATGGCGGCTGGTGGAAGGGCGTGGAGCCGCTGCTCGGCGAGTTCGTGCCGCAGAGCCTCGGGGCGAAGGAGCAGCCGAGCGTGGAGCTGACGAGCGGGGAGTGGGAGAACATTTATTCGGACAACATCGGGTACGTGCGGCAGGCGGTGGGCGGGCCGACCGGCGGCAAGTGGCACGTGAAGGTGGAGCGGGAGGGCGAGTACACGTTCACCCTGCGGCGGTGGCCGGAGAAGTTTCAGTTGGCACTGGGCGGCGGGTACGACGGGCCGAACTACCCGAACATGAAGGCGGTGACGTTCCCGAAGATCGCCGGCGCGCGGGTGGAGATCGGCGGCGTGAAGGGCGAAGCGAAAGCCCACGCCGACGATAAGGAGGCGGTGGTGAAGGTGAAGCTGCCGGTCGGCACGACCACCCTGAAGGCGTGGTTCACCGACGCCGACGGGAAGGGACAGTGCGGCGCGTTCTACGTCACGGTTGATGGGCCGAAGTGAGTTGAATTGGCGAGCCGCCGGGTTTCGTACTCACCCGGCTCCTCACGGAGCACGGCTCGCCACACAAGTGAGTTCGACCATGCGTACCCCGCTTGTTACCCTCCTCCTGCTCTTCGCCGCCGCTGCCGTCGCCGCCCCGCCGGCGGTCGATGCCGAGGCGACCACGCCGTACAAGTGGCGGGTCGTGCTGAGCGTCTCCCCGCACCCCACGCTCGGCCCGGCGGTGAAGAAGCAGTTCATCGCCGACTTGAAAGCGGCACTCGGCCCGGCGCTCGGCGACGACTTCGGCAGCGTCGAGATCATCGACCTGGCCGAC
>JANNVG010000643.1:0-6583 GCA_031414395.1 Fimbriiglobus sp. | reverse complement strand
CGGTCACCGAGGAAACACCCCCCCCAGTGCGGCCGCGGGCCGCTCTCCCCGCCCTACAACACCCGGCCCGTCTGGAAGGGGGGGTCGAGCAGGTCCGGTTACGGACCGCGACGCCCCGCCACGCCACGCTCGCACGCGGCGGGGCGTCGCGGCCGGTCGTCGGACGTGGTCAGGTCGTCGTGTGGTCCGCGACGCGCGTGCAAGTCCCGGCCGCTCGACCCGCCCTACAAGACTTCATGCCGCCTCACTGCCCGCCGATCCAGCCGACGTAGAAGCTGAACATCTGCTTGACGTCGGTGTTCGCCTGCTTAACCGGGAAGCCGAAGTCGAGCGCGATGGGCAGCGGCCCCATGCCCGGAATCTTCAGCCGCAGGCCCACCCCCACCGCCGCCCGGTAGTCGTCGAGCGTCACCCGGTTGCTCACCGTCCCGTGGTCGAAGAAGGCGACGAAGCTGACCCGCTCGTTCGCCACCAGCGGCAACTGGTACTCGATGGTGCTGAGCAGGGCGTAGGTGCCGCCCGTGTGGAACTGGCTGCCGAGCGGCCCGGAGTCCACCGGCCCCACCCCGCGGAACTGGAACCCGCGGATGCTGCGGAAGCCGCCGGCGAACACCCGCTCGAACACCGGCGCGTTGTTGGCCATGACGGTCATCGAACTCCGCGTGGCCAGCACCCCCTTCCACCCGCCGTCCCGCGCCTGGTGCAGCGTCCAGAACTTGGTGTACTCGGCCGTGCCGATGGGGAAGGTGTAGCTGCCCAGCACCTGCTCGAACCCCACGTCCAGCAGGCTGCCGGTGCTGGGCGTCAGGAAGCTGTCGCGGGTGTCGCGGTTGATGCCCGCCCGCAGGCCGAGGACGAAGTGCTTGCCGAAGTCGCGGGTGATGCGGTCGGGCGCGTCGAACGGCACGCTGTTGATGTCCACCCCTTCCGCGCGGGTGGAGAAGCTGGCCCCCCAGATGGGGTTGTTGTCGAAGCGGTAGTCGAGGGTGCCCCGCCCGCCGTACCGGGCCTCGCCGAACTCGTTGAACCCCCGCGACGTGTAGTAGAAGTTGGTCGTCAGCCCGAACCGGCTGTCGAACAGGTACGGCTCCCGCC
This sequence comes from Fimbriiglobus sp., assembly GCA_031414395.1. Classification (GTDB taxonomy): domain Bacteria; phylum Planctomycetota; class Planctomycetia; order Gemmatales; family Gemmataceae; genus JALHQU01. The sequence continues at coordinate 5,488 of JANNVG010000643.1, read as the reverse complement.
ACGTCGCCTCGTACCGCTGGAACACCTGCCCCGGCATGGCCGTCAGCCGCAACTCCTGCCCGGCCCCGCGGAACGCCCGCCCGGCGAACAGGTCGTCGAAGCTGGTCGGGAACCGCAGGATGTCGAAGTTCCGCTGGTTCACCGTCAGCGTGCCGCTCACCCCGGCGTTCGAGTTCACCCCCACCTGTAGCCCGGCCTGCCCGGTCTGCGTCTCCCGCACGCGGACGGTCACGTCCTTGTACTCGCTGTCCGGGTTGGAGTTGTCCACCTCAATGATCGGCGGCTCCTCGTTGTCGAACAGCCCGCGGCGGATCAGGTTCTGCCGCGCCTCCTCGATCCGCCCGTAGTCCAGCAACTGCCCCGGCTCCAGGATGCCGCGGATCTCGTTCAGGATGACCCGCCGGCGGGTGAAGGCGTTCCCCTCGACCTTGATCTCGCCCACCCGCGCCGGCCGCGGGGCCTGCCCGCGGGTGTCGCCGCCGGGCGCCTGCTGCACCACGTGCTGCGGCTCCAGCACGCGGTAGCACACGTCCACCACGTTCGGCTTGCCGGGCACCACGAACTGCTCGGGGATGACCCGCACCTGGTACCCGCCGCTGCCGTACCACTTGCTCAGTCGCTGGGCGTCCTTCTGCACGGTGATGTCGTCGTACAGCTTGCCCGCCTCTTGTTCGGTGTACTTCTTCAACTGCTTCTCGGTGAACACCGTATTCCCCTCGACCCGCACGCTGTTCACCGTGTACGGCTTGCCTTCTTGAATGTGGTAGATCAGCTTGACGGTGCTCAGGTCGTAGCTGGTGGGCACCACCTCGGCGTCGATCATGGCGTCCAGGTAGCCGAGCTGGTGGTAGTGGGCGAGCAGCGCCTTGCGGTCCACGTCCAGCATCTGCGGGGTGAACGTGGGAGTGAGGACGGTGGGGAAGCCGAACATCGGCCCGCGGGCCTTGGCGACCGTGTTCAGCCGCCCGGAGCTGGTCTCGAACCGGACCGAGTTGCCGCGGTACTCGACCGCCCCCACCCGCACCACCGGCCCCTCGACGATGTTGAACGTCACCACCTCGTCGCTCACGCTCCCCCCGCGGGTGAGGGCGCAGGTGGCGTAGTACCGCCCGTCGTCCCGCATCTTCTGCATGATGGCGGCGGCGGCTTGCCGGTTGCGGGCCGGGTTGAGGGGCGTGCCCTTGCGGAGCTGCGGGGTGAGTTCGAGAAGCGCCGACTCGGTGTAGTGCTGGTGGCCGACGAAGGTGATCGCCTGGACAGTAGTGTCCAGTTCCTTCACGTGAACGAACACGGTGACGGTGTCGTCGCCCGTCACGCTCGTCTTCACCTCCACGCCGTTCGGGGCGAACCAGCCGGTCGCCAGCAGGCGGGTCACGTCGGCGTTCGCCCCGTGTTCGGTGAACGTGCCGCCCTTCCGCACGCTCTGCAATTTGGTCTGGATGAGCTGACTGCCGCGCACCTTGTTGTCCACGACGAACACGTCGGCAATCTTGCGGCCGGCGGGGGAGACGAGCTGTTGCGCGGACACCGGCGGGGGTGCGGCGGCCGTCAGCCATGCGGCCAACGCCAGCCCGACAACCCACGCCCTGCGGCCGACATCACGGATGACGGTCATCGACAATCCCCCCGCCCGGCGCGGAGTCCGCACCGAAGCGGCGGGCGTGTACCCGACGGCAGAATTTGTGTCAAGCCGACGGGTGAGGATTACCGAAAGGCGGGTGTGCCATGGGAGGTCGGCAGAGAGTCCCCCCGCCCGGACGGCTTCGCCGTCCTACCCCCCCCGCCAGGGAGAGGTCGCCGCACTGAGCGACGCGACGGCGACGCGACGGGGGCGGGTGTCCGTCGATGATCCACCCGCGGAGCAACTCGAGCGCCTGCTCCGCGGTGTCAGCATCCGGCGGACGGACGAGTTCACGCATCACGACAGACCTCGAAGCTGGATCAGCCCACCCGCGGTTCATCAGTTGGCGGTGGGGCTTGGCTCGCTCCGCTCGCCGGCAGCCCGCCCGACTTCCGTCGGCGGCGGCGACACAATGGCCGTCAACTCCCGAATCGTGTCGGGCACGCGGCGCAGCACCAGTTGCAGCTTCTCCAAGCTGCTGCCGCCGGTGGTCGGCCAGTCGCCCAGCCACGTTTGCATCGGGCCGGTCAGTTGCTCGCCCACCATCGTCTCCCGCTCCCGCTTCAGCTTGTTCCGCCCGCGGTCCACCACCTTCGCCACCGCGAACTCCACCACGTGCCGGGTGATCGACACCGCCGGCAGGATGAGCAGCAGGCCCCACCAACTCTGCATCGCCCACGCCGCCCAGCAGACCAGCCCGATGGCGACGACATCCATGAGGATGACGCCGCCGCGGAGCAGGTTCAGCAGCACCGGGTTGCCGGCCAGTTTCTCCGGCACCGCCCGCGCCAGCCGATCGAGTTCGTCGGTCTCCTTCCGCGACAGGGTGAGCAACTTCTGGCCGAACAGGTCGTTCGCCTGCGCCTTCAGTCCGGCGTCGAACCCGTGAACCACCTGCTTCCACAGCGGGTGCTGCCCGGCGCGGCGGAGGCTCTCGGCTTGCAGGCGGTCCAGCCACGCGGTCATGGCCGCCTGGCACACGTCCGTCTCGCTCAGGCTGTGCGGGGTCGGCCGCGACACCGCCTTCACCAGGAACTTGCGGAGGAAGTCGTAGGGCCAGCGGGCGAACAGGAACACGGCCGACACGAACTTGCCCCCGCCCGGCAGGTCGAGCATGTGCATCACCTGTTCGCGGGTCTGGTCGAACCGGCGGAACGCCTCGCCGCTCAGGTACTCGGCGCGGTAGCGGTCCTCGAAGTCCTTGCGGCCGGCCGTGACGACGCCCCGCCACGAGTCCAGTTCGGTCAGGTCGCGGCGGGCCACATCCAGCAGCCCGTCGCCGGCCGCTTGCAGGTACTTCACCGCATTCGCCAGGGTGCGGCGACGGCCGTCGTCGGCGGTGGGGGCGAGGGCGAGCACCTGATTCAACAGGGCCACGCGGTACGGTGTACCCTTCCCTGCGGGATCGATGCGAACCTCGGGCGGCAGGTGCGGGATCGTGACGACGGGAATGGCGGGCAGGTCGCCGATACTCGCCGGCAGCTTGTCCAACACCTGCTGGCGGAAGTGGGCCGTGAGCGGTTCGACCTCGGCCTCCCGCATCTTCGTCAGCACGCACACCACCGGCTTACCGGCCTTGATGACGAGGTGCAAGAACTGCGTCGGCACCTCGTCGTTGTACCGCTCGTCGGACGCCACATACACCACCACGTCGGCCAGGGCCACCACCTCCATCAGCCGCGACACGTAGTTCGTGGACGCCCACGTGGTCATGTCCGGGCAGTCCCACACGGCGAACTCGGCGAACGGGTCGTCGGCCGCGGCGGCGGACACCTTCTTCACCTGATACACGTCTTCGTCCAGGTCGGCCGGCTTGTCGTCGGTGATGCGCTGGAGCGGGCCGAGGAAGCCGAGGTAGCTGGGCCACGCCGAGCCGAGGGCGGGGTGAATGAACGCCTTCGGGTGGCGGGTGAAGCCGGCCTGCGGGTTGGCGTCGGCCACCACCGAGCCGCACAGGAAGTTGACCACCGTGCTCTTGCCGGCGCCCGCCCCGCCGACCACGGCCACGAACAGCGGCTTGCTGGCCTGCCCGTCCACGGCCGGGCCGATGACGTTGCGGGTGAGGGCCGCCGCCAGCCGCAGGTGGGCGGAATGCACGCTCAGGTCGGGGTTCCGCCGGCAGTGCTCCTCCAGCCACGCCAGGTCGTCGGCGAGGGTGCGGACCTTCTGGCGGCGGGCGTGCTGGTCCATGGGTGCGAGGTCTCGGTTTGCTGTAGCCGGGGTCTGTGACCCCGGTCGGACCGGCCTCACAGACCCCGGCTCCAGCAGATGTGGTGTCAGGATCGGAACGCCGGCCGGGATGTCTTATCGGGCACGCGGGTCAGTTGAAAGGCACCCGCCGGCAACCCGGACGGCACGCCGGCGAGCAATTCCCGCACAATCAGAGCGGTGCCGATGGAGTTCTGTACGCCCGACCGCCCGTGCCCGACCGCCGCGAACACGTTCGCCATCCCCGGCACCGGGCCGATGTACGGCAGGCCGTCCGGTGAACCGGGCCGCAACCCTGCCCACGTCTTTTCGACTTCGGCTTCTCGTAACTCCGGGCACAGGTCGAACGCGAACGCCTTCAACCCCTCCACGCCGTCGGGTGTGTTTTCTTTGACGAAGCCGGCTTCGGGTTCCTCGGTGCTGCCGACGAGAACACGGCCGTCGGGTCGGGGAACGAGGTAGCGCTTGCCGTGCATGAGGATGTGCGTGAACGGCAAGCGGTCGCAGCGGAACAGCACGATCTGCCCGCGGACAGGGCGGACGGGAAGCGACGGGATGAGTTCGCCCGCCCACGCTCCAGATGCGATGAGTGTGGGCTGGGACGGGTTCAGACGCTCGCGGGTGAACGGCGTGTGCGGGCGGAGCGTGACGCCGACCCGCTGACAGGCGGCTGTCAGTGCCCGCAGGTGCCACGGGTTCCGCACCTGGGCGAAGTCGGGGAGGAAACACGCCCTGGAACCGGGAACGGAGTGACCGGGTTCGCATGTCGCCCCGCTCACTGCGTTCGGGGTTCCAACCCGGTCACTGCGTTCCCGGTTCCAGGGAAACCAAGCAATCCCCTCCGCCTCCCACATGGCCACGCAGTCCGCGTCTTCGGCGTCCAGAAACTCCACCCCGCCGCACTTCACGTAGCCGTTGTCGATGCCGGTCAAATCCTTCAGTTCGGCCGAGAACTCCGCGAACCGGCTCACCCCCGCCGCCCGCAGTTTGTCGATGGGTTGAACCGCACGGTCTGGGTTGCCCGGTGGCAGGATGCCGGCGCCGGCCCAGCTCGCCTCCTTGCCGAACTCCTGGCGGTCGATGAGCGTGACTTTCCGCCCGGCCTTCGCCAGGAAGTACGCCGACGTGAGGCCGATGATGCCGCCGCCGACGATCAGCACGTCTGAATGGGGTTCCATGCGGGTAGTGTACGGCCATCACCACCGCCCGCGGGGCGAGTGGCGTACACTATCGACACGCCCGCCGACGCCGACGTGTATTGCCCCCGCCCACCCCGCGTAGCCGCTCATGCCCGTCATGCTCCTGTCACTCTCCGACGGCCCGAGCATCCTGCTCGACAAGCCGATCCTGCTGTTCGGCCGGCACGCCGAGTGCGACGTGCAACTGAACTCGAAGAAGGTGTCCCGCCGCCACTGCTGCGTGGCGCAAGTGAACGACTATTTGGTGGTGCGCGACCTGGGCAGCACGAACGGGGTCAAGGTGAACGGGCAGAAGGTGGCGGAAGGGCGGCTGCGGGTGGGCGACGAGCTGGAGATCGGCAACTTCCGCTATCAGGTGAGCGGGGAGGCGTAACGGCGAACGGCGCGACCGCGGGCCCCCCGGGGGGGCCCACCAACCGGGGGATAAACAACCCCCCGGGCACCCAAAAGCCCCCCCCCC
>JANNVG010000642.1:0-4466 GCA_031414395.1 Fimbriiglobus sp. | reverse complement strand
GGGTGGGGGGGGGGTGGTCCTAACCCCCCCCCGCCCCGGGCGGCCCCCGGTTCCAGGCTTATGGCAGCAGCAGGACCGTGCCGACCACGGCCGCGGTCTCCACCAGCCCGCCGCGGAAGGTGATGTTCGGCGGGTACAGGTAGTACGCCACCGGGCTACCCGGCGGGCACTTGCCGGCGCTCGTGTCGTACCGCTCGAACAGGTTCGACGTCAGGTGACTGGGCCAGAAGAGCACGTCCTTGAAGAAGTACCCGGCCGACACGAACGGCTGGGCGAACCCCAGGTCCCACCCGTACCGCTCCGAGTTCTTCTCCTCGAAGTGCATTCGGCGGTGGACCACGTAACCCGGCTCCAGCAGCACCTGGGCCGGGGCGTACCCGGCCTTCACCTGCACGCCCGGCTGGAACTGCGCCGGCGGCAGCACGAACTCGCTCACCGGCTGCGGCTTGAACGGCACCACCGGCTTCTCCTTGCGGAGGCCCTTCTTGTACTTCTCCAGGTCGCGGGCGTACTCCTCCTGCTGCTTGACGTACTCTTTCAGCTTGCTCGGGTAGTCGCGGAGCACGTCCAACTGCATGGCCAGGTCGTCGTCCGACCGCAGCGCGAACGGGTCACTCTTCTCCTCCTCTTTCTTCTTCCCCTCCTTCTCGTCCGCTTTCTTCTTCTCGTCGTCCTTCTGCAGCGGGTCGTCCTTCTTCACCGGGTCGGTCGCCTGCACCGGCCGCACCTCGCCCGCCGGCTTGGTGAACAGCACCACCCGCGAGCCGGGGGCCGACGGGCCGCTCACGCCGGTGCCCGGTAAGGGCGGCGGGGGCGGGAGCGGCGCACTCGGCGGCGCGACCGGCGCCGGGTACTTCTGCCAACTGGTCGGCGCCGGGCTGGACTGCCCGAACGCCAGCGGGCACAACAGCACCACCGCCAGCAGGCTAGTCGCCGTCGCCGGTGGAGTAGTTCGCCACGCTGTAGTTGGGCGACTCTTGAGTGATCGCGATGTCATGCGGATGGCTCTCCTGGACCGAAGCCGCGGTCACCTGGATGAACCGCGCCTTCGCCCGCAACTCGTCGAGCGTGCGTGCGCCGACGTACCCCATACCCGACCGCAGGCCGCCGACCATCTGGAACACGAACGGGGTGAGCGGGCCTTTGTACGGCACCCGCCCTTCCACCCCCTCGGGCACCAGCTTGCCGTTGCCCTTCGACTCGCCGCCGGCCTGCGCGTAGCGGTCCGCGCTGCCGGCCTGCATGGCCCCGAGCGACCCCATCCCGCGGTACGCTTTGAAGCTCCGCCCGCGGAACAGGATCATCTGGCCGGGGCTTTCGGACAGGCCGGCGAACAGCCCGCCGATCATCACGCACCCGGCCCCCACCGCCAACGCCTTGGTGATGTCCCCGCTGTACCGGATGCCGCCGTCGGCGATCACCGGCACGCCGCGGCCGAGCACCCCTTGCAGGCTGTTGGCGATGGCCGACATCTGCGGCACCCCGACCCCCGACACGATCCGCGTCGTACAGATTGAACCCGGGCCGACTCCGGCCTTAATTGCGTCGGCGCCGGCGTCGGCCAGCGCTTTGGCCCCGTCGGCGGTGGCCACGTTGCCGGCGATCACGTCGATGCTGTACCGCCGCTTCAACTCCTTCACCGTCTCGATCACGTTCCGGCTGTACCCGTGGGCCGAGTCCACCGCCAGCACGTCCACCCCGGCGCGGATGAGCGAGTCCGCCCGCTCGTAGTCGAACACGCCGATCGCCCCGCCCACCCGCAGCCGCCCGCGGGCGTCCTTGCAGGCGTTCGGGAAGTTTTCCGTCTTCTCGATGTCCTTGATCGTGATTAACCCTTTCAGCCGGTATTCATCGTCCACCAGGAGCAGTTTCTCCACTTTATTCTCATTCAGGATGCGCTCGGCGTCGGCCAGGGTGGTGTCCTCCTTCGCCGTCACCAGGTTCGTCTTGGTCATCACCTGGTCGATCCGCTGGTCGGCGTTGGCCAGGAACTTCAAGTCCCGCCGCGTCAGGATGCCGACCAGCTTCTTGTCGCTGCCGACGGTGATGGGCACCCCACTGATGTGGTGCTGCTGCATGATCTGGCGGGCGGTCCGCACGGTCTCGTCGGGCGGCAGGGTGATCGGGTCGGTGATGACGCCGTTCTCGCTCCGCTTCACTTTGTCCACTTCGCGGGTCTGGGCGGGAATGGACAGGTTCTTGTGGATGATGCCGAGGCCACCTTCCTGGGCGAGGGCGATGGCCAGCTCGCTTTCCGTCACGGTGTCCATGGGGCTGGACAGGATGGGGATGTTGAGGCGGATGGAGCGGGTGAGTTGGGTCCGCACGTCCACTTCTTTGGGCACCACCTCGCTGTACCCCGGTTCGAGCAGCACGTCGTCAAAGGTGATGCCCTGGTAGGCGATGCGATCTTGCATGACGGTGCCCTTCGGCCGGAAACGGGGTCTGGCATTATAGGAACGTGGAACGACGGGCGACTTGCCGCGCGGCCGGCGGTGTGCTCGCACGGGGAAGGGAGGGTGTGAAACGCGAACCGCCCGCCGAGCGGCGGGTGCGACTTGTCGTCCGGAAGTGGGGCTTTCGGGTCGTCCTTCGTTTTGATCACGCCGGGCACGGCAACCAGGACGGCCCCATCGATCACCCCGCTCTGGTCTGTACGGTGGAAAAGGATGCACCACACCCGCCCACCCGACCGTACGGGTGAGCGTTTTGCGTGCCACGCTTGAGTAGGGCGGACGAGCGGGCGTTTCGCCCGCGACCTCCGCCGTCGGTGGCTTGTGGCGGGGGTCGCCGGGCTGCGCCCGACTCGCCCGCCCTACCTCGAACGACGTTCCGCCACAACGAACTGACTGAAAATGCGATAGGCTTGAGTGTTGCCAGTCACACCTCAACGGGTTCAACCACGAAGCGCACGCCCGTCCTCGTCGGCGTCGTGTGCGGTGTCGTCGTCGTCCACGTCGCCCACAGCACCTGGGCATTGGACTCACGTCGCTGTGTTCACCTGCCGCTCCCAATCCGCCACCGCGCGCTCCTGCTCGAACGTCTCGATCGACCCCGGCCGCAACTGCCGCACTTTGCGGATCGCCTCGCCCGCCGTCATCCCCTGCGTCACCAGGTACGCCGCCAGCACGGTGCCCGTCCGCCCCTTGCCGGCCGCACAATGCACCGCCACCCCCAGGCCGGATCGCTTTGCCCGCTCGATGGTGTCGACGGCCGTTCGCAGTTGTCGGGCGGTCGGCGCCTCCATGTCGGGCACCGGGATGTGAACGGCCATCAGCCCGGCCTCGTTCACCCACACCCGTGGCAGCGGGTGCTCGGTGAGCGTGACCACGACCTGCACGCCCTGCTCGCGGAGCCAGGCCAAATCCGCTTCGTCCGGCCGGCCGAGGGCGGACAACAGCGGCGGATCGACCCAACTGAACCCGTATGGCATCGCACGCCCCGCGGCGGGAAGGAGCCTCTAGGATAGCAGATCGTCACGCGGAGGGGTCACTGGAGTTGGTGAACGTTCGGGGCGACTCCGAGATCCGGTGTGGGTCGGGTGGGTCCGAGCGAGCAGCGCGAGCCGAGTCCCACGGAATCCGACCCACCCGATCTCGGAGCAGCTTTGGAACGGAGCTGCGACGCCTGGGCCACGGCGCCCGGTCGCGCATCAAAATCAGATTTCTGGAAGAAATCTGATTGCATTGGCCCGCACACCCCGGATACTTTGCCCTCACAAATACGACATTCCATCACGGCAGGGGACACGCACCAGGAACCGCAAACACGCCCCACCTCGGAATGACATCGGCCAGAGTTTTCAGGCACTCGAAGATCGCACCAACCCCACGCCATTCGCCGTGAACATCACCAGCGACGCCATCGGCATTCACGGCGACTCGGCCGCGTATGTGGTGTCGGGCGGGTTGACGACCGACCCGAGCTTGCAGCCGGACGAGTTCGGCACGGTGTATGTGGACGCGGCCAGCCCACAGGAAGCGGCCCGCCTGTCGATCGTCGGCACGGTCTACGTGTCGATCAACGGCACGACCACCAGCTACGTGTTCAACCCGACCACCGCCCGCGTGACGCCCACCGTCTTCGTGCCGTTCGTCATCCTCGACCCCGAAGGCCCGCCGCCCAACTCGCCCCCGCCACCCGCCGGCCCACCGCCCGCCGTCACCGACGTGGAAGTGCGGTTGGAAGACCTGACCAACTACCCCGGCCAGTCCGACTGGGACTTCAACGACCACCGCTGGACGGTGCGGCTGATACTCCTGGCGGATCCGGTTCCGGGTCCCGCTCCCGCTTCCGGCGACCTCGACATCTTCGACTCGAATGGCGCTGAGTGACTGTCCCACAAGGGGTGGTCGGGGGCGTAAAATAGCCCATGAGAACTCAATCCTACCCGAGTGATGTGACCGACGAGCAGTGGGTGTTGATCCAGCCGCACATCCCGGTGTACCCCGGCGGGCGGCCCCGCA
>JANNVG010000641.1:0-2335 GCA_031414395.1 Fimbriiglobus sp. | reverse complement strand
TGCGGGGCCGCCCGCCGGGGTACACCGGGATGTGCGGCTGGATCAACACCCACTGCTCGTCGGTCACATCACTCGGGTAGGATTGAGTTCTCATGGGCTATTTTACGCCCCCGACCACCCCTTGTGGGACAGTCACTCAGTCCCGATGGCAAGAAACTGTGTGCCGCAATTGGGTCTCAGTTTGACCGTGGTGGGAAGGTCTGGGACCTCGACAGCGGAGCGGAAATTATCTCCTGGAAAGCGACAACTGTCGACTCGGTCGCATGGAGCGGCGACGGGAAGTGGATCGCTTCCTCGGAAAACAACACCGTAGTGCTCAGAAAAAGCGCGAACGGGGACGTGTATAAAACGCTGGGGCTTAGCCTGGCCTCTCGCATCGCGATCACCCACGACGGGAGAAAGGTTGCAGCTGCGGGTTCTGACGGCGTCACGCGAGTCTGGGATGTGGCTTCGGAGAAACTAATCGCGTCCTACGACCAGGGGAGCGGGAGAGGCTGTGTGGCATTCAGCCCAGATGGCCAACGGCTTGCCGCAAGTGCCGATGGGGTCGTGCAGATTTTTGATCTGACGGCAAAATTACCGACTCAGCCCGAAACTGTGGTACTGCCCAAGACCACAGCCCCTGCTCTACCTCTCGACCTCCCCCCGCACACCGGGTCCACGCCCGCTCTCGGGTTCAGCCCCGACGGGACGCGGGTCGTCACCGGGGACACGAAGGTCGCCCGTGTCTGGGATGCGAAGTCGGGCAAGGAGTTGTTCAAGCTCGACGCTCCAGGCTCTCAGTTCCGCGCGGCGTTCAGCACAACCGGGCGCATGCTCACTCTCAGTAACTCGGAAAGCGGCATCCGATTGTGGGATGCGGCGACCGGCAAGCCGCTGCCTGCTCTACCAGCCCTCAAGGGCGCCGTCCGGGAGGCGGTGTTTACGCCCGATGGGAAGCGAGTCGTGTGTGCCGATGCGACCGGAGCGATCTCCGTGTTCGATCTCGCCACTGGTAAACAGATCAGTAGTGTTGCCGCCTTTGATCCGAAGTTGTTTCTCAATGGCTACGCGATCAGCCCCGACGGCAGCAAAGTCTGCTACGGCCTGGGGAAATCGCCCGATTGGGCGGTGACGATCTGGGACGTGGAGAAGAGCAAAATTGTTCTCTCGACACCCGCTCAGGAGAAGGCAATCTGGTCGGTCGCCTGGAGCGGGGATGGTCAGTGGATCGTTTCCGGCGGGGTGGACCAGATCGTGACAGTCTGGAACGCCGACAATGGAAAGTTGCACAAGACGCTGACTGGGCCGGAGAAGACGGTCGCCCGGGTCGCTATAACTCGTGACGGCGGACGCGTTGCGGCCAACTGTTTCGATGGCGTCGTCCGAGTGTGGGATGTCGGGAAGGGCAAAGTGGTCGAGTCTTTTCAGTTCGATAACCCCGGCACCGGCAACGTCGCCTTCACTCCGGACGAACAGAGAATGGCCGGCAGTGCTCCCGGCGTCGTTCGGATCTGGGAACTGCCCTAGCCACCAACCCCCTGAAGCTGAAGTTGGCCTTGCCGGCGGGAACGAGCGCGTCGAGTCGGCCCGCACCCCCTCGGACAAGGGCGTGCGGGCGGCGACGGCCGCGTCCCCGTCGCCCGCGAGCACCCGGGCTTCCACCTCCCCCCCGCCGGTCCGGGTCGCCCTCCCACACCCCCAGCACTCCCCCGCCCCGCAGAGCTTCGCCGGCGTGTCGCACTCAGACGTCGTCCACCCGGTAGTCCATCCGCCGGCCGGTCTCGTGCAGGTAGGCCGCCCTAGCCACCGCCATTCCGGCACGCGGTCCGGGCTGCCCGGCATCTAATGGCGAAAGTCGTCCAGGACGCGTGCCTCGGCAGGGCGTGTAGCCTTCCGGAATTCTCCACATTCAATTCGGCGGTCTGAATGCCAACGTGATCCCGCGTGAGTTCGGTTGCGGGCGGTCGGTGACTGCTCTCGTGTGACCCCACGGTGTTCGGCCAAAATGGCGGGCGGGGCGAGAACGGTAGCACAACCGGCGGAGGGCGGCCATGGGGCGGGAGCGGGGGCGAAAGGGGCCGAACACCCGCTCGCCACCGTCCCCGCCGACGGCAAGACCGCGGCTATCGAAACCCTTCAGGTGAACCCCACCCTCGCCCGCACGCTCATCGGCATCCCCACCCGCCGAGAACGGAATGGCCCTGCAGGCGGGGCAGGGCTATTGCAGAGTTCACACTGCGGTACTGTTGAGCAGGGCGAGGGCCTCCCCGGGGTGGATTTGCAACCGCTGCGTGGCCGCTCGCACACTCAGCGCGTCCACGCCCGCGAGCAAATGAATGGCCGCGTTCCGCAA
>JANNVG010000640.1:0-4663 GCA_031414395.1 Fimbriiglobus sp. | reverse complement strand
GGTGGTGATGTCCACCAACCCGACGGCGGACGAAGACGCCGAGAAGCAGTACGCCGAAGTGCTGGCCGATTTTCAGGTCCGGTTCGTACCCTACGCCAAGTCGGATGCGTTCGCCGCCGAGGTCGAACGCGAAGCCCACGTCTGACGCCACGGATGAGCCATGCCCACCCGCACCAAGCCGGCCGGCAAGACCGGCGGGAAGAAGCACGCCACCCAGGGGAGCGTGGATCAGGCCATTTGGTCGATCTGCGACATCATGCGCCGCGGGAACGTGGCGTCGGCCATCCAGTACGTCCCCGAACTCACCTGGATTCTGTTCCTGCGGATTCTGGACGAGACGGAAGACCGCGAGGCGGAACAGGCGAAGGCGGTGGGTGCCCGCTACCTGCCGAGCCTGAAGCCGCCATTCCGCTGGAAGGATTGGGCCGCGCCCGCCCCGAAGGACGCCCCGCCCGGCTGGTCGAACAAGCGGAAGGAACTGGACGACGCCGGCAACAAGGCGTTCCTGACCTTCGTGAACGACGAGCTGATTCCGCACCTGAAGACGTTGCGGGAGAAGCCGGACGCGAACGCGAAGCAGCGGGTGATTTCGGAAATCCTCTCCGGCGTGGAGCGGGTGAAGATGGACACCGAGCGGAACCTGTTGGACGTGCTGGACAAGGTTCACGAGATCACCAACGAAGGCGTTGACCCGACGCACGTTTTCACCCTGTCACAGATTTACGAAGGGCTGTTGCTCAAGATGGGGGAGAAGGGGTCGGACGCCGGGCAGTTCTTCACCCCGCGGGAAGTGATCCGGGCGATGGTGCGGGTGGTGAACCCGAAGCGGGGCGAAACGGTGTGCGACCCGTGCTGCGGCACCGGCGGGTTCCTGGCCCAAGCCTACGAGGACATGCGGCCGAAGGCGGGGGAGAAGGCGTCGGCGGATGCGGTGGAACACCTGAAGCACCGCACCTTCTGGGGGCGGGAGAAAGAAAACCTGATCTACCCCATCGGGCTGGCGAACCTGATCCTGCACGGCATCGACCGGCCGAACGTGTGGCACGGGAACACGCTCACCGGGGATGAGGTGTACGGCGGGCTGTTCGCCGGCGCGCCGTCCGGGTTCGACGTGATCCTGACCAACCCGCCGTTCGGCGGGAAGGAGAGCGCGTCGGCCCAAACCAACTTCGACTACCGCACCAGCGCCACCCAGGTGCTGTTCGTCCAGCATGTGCTGAAACAACTCGCCCCGAAGGGGCGGTGCGGCATTGTGTTGGACGAGGGGGTGCTGTTCCGCACCAACGAAGACGCCTTCGTGAAGACCAAGCGGAAGCTGACCGACGAGTGCGACCTGTGGTGCGTGGTGTCGCTGCCGGGTGGGGTGTTCGCCGCCGCCGGTGCCGGGGTGAAGACGAACCTGCTGTTCTTCACGAAGGGCAAGCCGACGGAGAAGATTTGGTACTACGATCTGTCCGGCGTAAAGGTGGGCAAGAAGACCCCGCTGACCCTGAAGCAGTTCGACGACTTCTTCGCCAAGCTGCCCGGCCGCGAGGACTCCGAAAACTCTTGGACGGTAGACCTCTCCGCCCGGAAGGAGAAGGCCGAAGCCGACGCCCGGCCGTTCCGCACCACCGTCCGGCAGTCGGCGGAGGAACTGGACGGGCAGACCTTGAAGCTGGCGGCGCTGAAGAAGGTGAAACCGCGGGACGACGGGGAAATCGGTGGGGTGGAAGTGTGCATCGAGCAGTTGAAGAAGGTGGTGCGGGAGGCGACGAACAAGGCGGACGCGATAGAGGCGGCGGTGTTCGACCTGAAGGCGGTGAACCCGAACCGCAAGGCGAACACCGACACCAGCACCCCGGCGGAGTTACTGGACATCATCCGAGCGAAGGGGGGCGAGATCGACGCCGCGTGTGCGGCACTCCGGGCGCTGACGGGGGGATGATGACGCCTCTCATCGGTTCACAGAGGGGGTTGACCAGACGAGATTGCCGCTCAGTCGGAACACCCACTCGCACGGTGATGGTTCCGCGGCGCGGGGTACACTCCACGGCGGCGGGTGTCTTCCACGACGGACGGCACCCGCCGCCGGAGCATTTTGCAATGTACCTTCCCAGCCCCTTCGGTCCTGGCACTCGCACCAAGCCGACGGTGCCGACTTCGACCAATTGTCCGAAGTGCCGCAAGTCGGACGCCGTCGGGGTACGAACCGGCGGGTTCCTGTTGCGGTTCTGGTACTGCAAGAAGGAATGCGGGTGGGCGTGCTGGCGACCGCCCGCCCCGTGGCCGTGCGGGAAGTGCCAGGGGCCGACTATCTGGTCGGCTTCGCGGCTGTCGTTCGCGTGCATTGAGTGCGGGGAACGCGCCCGCATTTCGCTAATTTCACCACTCTAACTTGTCCCCAGTCGAAGCCGTGTGCTGCTCCTCTCGGCGAACCGGGCGGGATCACCCGTGCCGGCACGGGTCTGGTCGAGAGGGCGGCCGGCGATGCCGGCCGGCGGGTGTCAGTAGAACCGCTGTTGAATCCGGACGCGGTTGAGGAAGATGAGCAGCGGAATCGGTTGCAGGTTGCTGCCGTCCGGGAAGGTGAAGTCGCCGGTTTTCACTTTGACGTAGGCGATGCCGGCCCGGTGGGCGGATTCGAGCAGGTGGGCCAAGTCTGCCAGTTCGCACACCATCATTGGGGACAGTTTGACCAGCGAGTGTCCTTGAAGGTGTTCACTGGCCGCTTTCGGGTCGTCGAAAATGGGCAGGGCATAGTCGTCACCCGCAAGCCGAATGGTGTAGACTCCGTGCGGGCACCCGAGATACGCTCGTTCGGGGTCGATAACAATCCAGAGCGGTAATTCGATCTCAAGCGGAATGGCCGAGATTTGGTAACTCACGGGGAGGAACCTGAATTACGGGATGAATCGCAGGCTGTCGTCCGCTACGCCGAAGATCAGGATGGTTACTTCTTCTCGTTGGCTGAGATCTTTTCGCGGGCGGCGTCTACGGCTTCTCGCAAACCCTTATTTTTCTCGTTTCGGAGCGAGAGCAGGTAGGCATCAATAGCCTTCGCTGAGTCTTTCGTCCGAACTTCCGGGAGCCACCCGATCGACTTGACTCGCTCCCGCCTTTCGATCTTTGACAGTTCCAGCACCACCTCGCCGAACGGCTTTTTATCTTGGACGCCGTCCAGGAAGAAGAAGCATGGATCGTGGAAAAACCACCCGTCGGCGGCGAGACACTTAAGGAGTATGTCAGGCAGTGCTGGGTCTTCGGGGTAGGCATCAATCATTGACTTCACGCACGGCAAAAGATCACGCTGGGCAATTTCCTGGGCTTTTGCTTTCCCATTCTTCTGATCCGTCGTTTTCGCCTTTTGTATGGCCAGGATGTGAGAATTTGCGGCGGAGACCACATAGTCACGGAAGAGTTGGGCGTTCTCTTTCTTCATACCTTTCAATTTCGGTAATGCTGGCCATGCGAGCAACGCCTCGTACACATCCTTGTCGATCTTCTTGGCGGCATCGAGAACCGACGTCTTCACCGTGGCGTCAGTGGTTCGGGAGTAGGTGGCTATCAGTTGTTCCAGCGCCGGTCGCCCCGCTTCGCCGGACGCCTGGAGCTTGTCACACGCCTCGATCTTGGCCGCCACTTTCGACTTGTTGTCCTTCAGGACGGCGATGGCGTCCGTAACCGCCTGTGGCGGGTCGGCAGCGAACAGTGCCGGCGAGCAGGCGAATACGGCCAGTGTGAGCAGGTGTCGCACGACTCTCCCCTGTTTGTGGATGTGCGAGAGAAATTGTCCACGTTGCGGTGGGCCTGCACAACTATACAGGCGTTCAAAATGGAGAAGAAATGTTCCCGTCGGTAAACGAGTCTGGCGTCACCCACCCTCGGCACGCCAACGCCGTCCTACATGACGCGTCCCCCGCGGCCGACGGCCTGACCAACCCGTGCCGGCACGGGTTCGCCGTTTCGACATCGGGTTGACGGCAAGTGAACAGAGAATACAGAAGCCGGTTGCGTGGCTGGTCGCCCCCTTCGCCCCGCTTCACCTGACACAATTCGTTCCTCACCTGTCCCCGGCGATTCGATTTCGTATCACAAACGCCGATCAGAGCAACCCTGCACCGCAAGCTGGAAAGGGCCGTCATGATTCGCCTGGGTTGGCAGTCGTTCCCAGTGTGGCTCGACCCAGACGTCGAGCGATATTTCGGGAATGTGTTTCGGGTGGGCTGTGTGATCCTGCACGGGTTCGTGAAGTACACCCGCAAGTGCGGTTTGTGGCCTGGGGTCTCACCATCCGATTGCCGTCACGATCTCAATCTTGGGTATCAGGTTCTGGACACGGTACTCTGCCTTCACCGGCTGATTGAACACTGGGAATCCTATCCTGCGGAAGACTTTGTGGTGGAGGAGTGGGCAGAGCAATTGGCCATTCTCAAGTGGATCTCCCGCAAACTGGACACCCATTTCCCCGTTGGTCGGATCATCCAAAACGGTCTGCAAAACGTGTCGGCCGGTGAGAACACACTGTCCATCCGATTTCAACACTGAGTGACTGTCCCACAAGGGGTGGTCGGGGGCGTAAAATAGCCCATGAGAACTCAATCCTACCCGAGTGATGTGACCGACGAGCAGTGGGTGTTGATCCAGCCGCACATCCCGGTGTACCCCGGCGGGCGGCCCCGCA
>JANNVG010000639.1:0-4574 GCA_031414395.1 Fimbriiglobus sp. | reverse complement strand
TGCGGGGCCGCCCGCCGGGGTACACCGGGATGTGCGGCTGGATCAACACCCACTGCTCGTCGGTCACATCACTCGGGTAGGATTGAGTTCTCATGGGCTATTTTACGCCCCCGACCACCCCTTGTGGGACAGTCACTCAGTTCACTCCCCCAATAGAACGGGGTAGCTGTTCCCCCACGCGCGGCGTACTCCCACTCCGCCTCGGTTGGCAACCGAACCTCTTTGCCGGTCAACTCACGGACCTTTCGGCAATACACATGGGCGGAAAACCAGTTCACGCTCTCCACTGGCAGATTGGTCCCCAAAATGTGACTGGGGAAGGTGCCCATAATTGCCTTCCACTCCGCCTGTGTCACTGGATACATCCCGCAGAAAAACCCCTTCGTCAGCCGCACTTCATGTTGCGACTCATCGCCCGCGCGGCCCTTCTCGGACTTCGGGCTACCCATGAGGAAAGTCCCCGACGGACACCAGGCGAACGCCATCTTCAACCCGACTGGGAGATCGAGTTCGAAGCGGTCCCCGGTCTTTCGAACAGGTGTGGCTGTCGGTATTGCTGAGCGACTCACTGCCCGATCAGTGGGGGCGACAACCGGGTTGGGCGGCGTGGGAGGTGCGACAACCGCCGGCATGTCATTCGAGATCGGTGGGGGCGTGGGCGGTGCAACAGCAGGGAACTTGCCCAGGCAGAAGACGACCCGAAAACCGCAGACAAAGAGGCGGTCCGCAAGCCTCATCTTGCCGCGGTACGCGGCGCGGCATTCCCTAGCGAAGCCAAACCAAGAGCCACCACGCAGGACACGCAATTCTTGTTCACCATCCCGGCACTCCGGGTCGTCCTTTGGCGAGCGGGCGTAGAACCCCGCGTCATAACAGTCGGCGCACCACTCGCAAACGTTTCCGTGAACGTCCGTCAATCCCCACGGGTGCGGGTACTTCTTTGAGTAGCCTCCTACCGGCGAAGTAGCCGCCAGGTATGGCCCTCCGGTGTTAGTTCCGCAGGGGTTGTTGCCGTTGCAGTTCGCCTGTGTGCCGTTCAGTTCACCGCCCCAGTAGAACGGCGTCGTCGTTCCCCCACGGGCGGCGTACTCCCACTCCGCTTCCGTCGGCAGTCTCACTGGTTTGCCGGTCAGTTCGCAGATTTTTTGGCAGAACGCCTGTGTGTCCTCCCAACTCACGCTCGACACGGGCAAGTTCGTCCCGTCGAATCCGCTCGGCTCGGTGCCCATCACCACCCGCCACTCGGCTTGTGTCACCGGATGCACCCCGCAGTAGAACCCCCGCGTCAGGCGAACAGCGTGTTGAAGTTCCTCCTCCAGTCGTTCCTTCTCCGTTTCTTGCCGGAGAGCACGTCGCATGAAGTCACCTGCGTGCTGAAGTTCTTCCTCCAGACGTTCCTTCTCCGACAACGGGCTGCCCATCAGGAACGTGCCCGGCGGGCACCACGCGAACGTCATCTTCAACCCGCCGGGTAGTTCGAGTTCGAACCGCTCACCAGCCGGGCGCGATTGGGGCGTATCGCGTCGCTTCGCACTGAAGTCCGAAGACTCCTCCAGTCCGAGTTCGTGATTGGTGTCGAACAGCGTTCGCTGCATCTCGGCCTTGGTCTGCTTCCGCGGCTTGCTGATCGGTTGCACCGGAACAGAAGGTCCGCCCGCCGTTGTTTGCGGTTCGACAGCGAGGCCGGGGTCGGGAGACACCTCCTGTTGCCTTTTTCTCACTACTGAGGGAGCCGGCTGAACTGTTCTGGGAGCGGGAACCCGCATCAGCCGATCAAGGATTGGCCCGAAGCCGTGGTATCGGCAGACCGTTGGTTCGGCAGGAGTGAACTCTTCTTCGACACACCGCTCAAGGAATTCACTGACCGCACTCGGCAACTGCTTCCATTGCCGGGGCGTCGGCTGGGTGGTGCCGAGAAGCGACTCCAACGCCGTCCTGCCGAAGGCGTACACGTCGGAGTGTGGCCCAACCGGGTAGCCCCGCTTGCCGGTCTGCTCCGGCGGTGCGTAGTCCATCGTGCCGACGCGACTGCGATCTCGAAGGGTGCGACAACCGGGTGGGACATCTTGGCTGGTGGCTCGTTCGGCCGACGCCACCGCCAGCCCGAAGTCGATCACCTTCACCCGCCAACCCCGGTCGTCGTCCCACCGCACCATCACGTTCGCCGGCTTCAGGTCGCGGTGGATAACTGGCCGGCGGGCGGTGTGGGCAGCGTGCAGGCCGGCGGCGATCTGGCGGAAGATGTCGGTGAAGTCGTCCGCGTTCAGTCGGCCGTTGGCGGCAAGATGTTCTTCGAGCGTCACCCCCGGCACGAACTCCATCGCCAGGAACGGCCGCTGCTGGGCGTCCGGGTCTGCGAACCCCCGCTCGTGGATGCCGACCACGTTCTCGTGGCTGAGTTTCTTGAGCACGGTCGCTTCGGCGAACAACTCGTCCAGCTTACGGTCGAGGTCGGTCTCGCGGAATGTCTTCACCGCCACCACAAGGTGACCGCCGTTGTCGTCCCTTTCGGTGGTGTCGCGGCACTTCAGCACCACCCCGAACGACCCGGCCCCGATCACGGCGTCGATGGTGTAGTGCTTCGGCACCGGGCGGAACCGCTTCTCATCCAGGGCCACGGCGCGGGTGAGGGCGGCGAGTGCGGCGTCCCACTTGCGGGTTTCGCACTCGGCCTTGAACTGCTTGTACGCGGCGTTCGCTTCTGCCTGCCGGTCGGCCTCTTCTTTGGCGGCGTCGGCGGCCGCCTTCTGCTCTTCTGCCGCCTCCTTGAACTGGCCTGCCGCCGCAAGGATGTCGCCCAACCTTGACAGCATGTCACTGGTGAGCAGTTCCGGCGGCAACGCCCGGACTTGTTCAAAGATGTCTTTCACCAGTCGCTTCTGTTGCTCGTTCTCGACCGTCACCTTGAGCGGTTGGCGAGCGTCGGTCCCGACGTGCAGCACCCGTAGCACTTCATCGAGTTTGGCGTTGGTCGAGTCGGCCTTCGCGTTGAGGCTGACGTAGGCATCGGCGAGCAGTTCGGTCAGTGTTTCCCATCTGTCCTCGATGACCCGTTCCAGGTTGGCGAACCCGGCCTGTTGTTTCAGCGTGATCAGGCGGAGTTGGTCGAAAGTGAGGTCGCGGGCAAGTTCCTCGTTGGTGGCGATCTGCCGGCGAAGGAAGTAGTCGAACGCGGCGGTGAGCAGCGGGGTGCCACCCCCCGGTGGCACGAGTGTGAGCACTTGCGACAGGTGAGGGGCGTCGGGTTCCAGATCGGCGGCGATGAACTGAACAGCACGGTGGGCGTCGTCGGTTATCTTTGCGGAACTGGCGTGCCGGGTGAGATCGAGCGAGGTGAGTTCCACCCCGTTGAGTGCGAACCGCCCGGCCTTCTTCAGCGTGAGCAGTTCGTTGCAGGCTTTCGTCCGCAACCCGTCGGCAGCACCGTCCAGGCCGGTGTCAGCAGTGGCCACGAACTCTCGAATTTGCTTCTGCACCGCCTTCAGGTCGCCGTCACGGAACAGACTGGTGGCCCTGCTGAAAAAGGTGTCGGTGGCGAGCGCAAGTTCCACTGCCTGCCAAGCCCGCTCGTGGGCGGTCGTGACGGCCTTGGTGAGCGCGAGCGAGTTGTCGGTGAACCGCTCCTTCACCCACTTCACGCCGGCATCGATCACGCCTTCCGGGATTTGAAATACCGACTTCAACCCGACGCAGATAAGCGGCTCGCACAGCTTCAACCCGGATAACAACGCGGCTTTCGCGGCAGCCATCGGCGGGCGCTCCGGCGGTCACAGGCAAGAGTGCAGGCAAACGGGGAGATGCGATCTTGGACTATCGTCTCGCTCGCCCCTTCCTCAGAATTGTCGGACACGGGGCGAGAAATGGTAGCTTCACCAGAGCGAATGTCGGGAAGCCGTGTCGCCCCGTGGTGTGCATTCAACCACAGCGTCGGACGGCTCCGACGCACCGAACCGCAGTCCGTGAAGATGGTCGTCCGGCGCACCGTCCGGGCGGAAGTGGCGGGTTTCCTCGGCGGTCGGACGGTGCGGACGGTCTGGACGATCACCCGCCCGTCACCGGCCTCTCGAACCCGCGGGGGAGCGAGTCGTCAAGGTTTGCCGGTGGAACGGGCGAAGGTGCCGTCGGTGTTAACAGCGTGAAGAGCAATGCCCGCTGGTCGGCGGGAAGGGTTGCGAGTTGGGCGAGCAGCGTGAGCAGGTCCGTTGCGGGGGAAGTGGCAGGGTTGGTGCAAGCAGCGGGGGAAGCGGTTGATACGTTGTGAGGAAGTGGCTGCTTTTCTAGGGAATTTGAAGTACCGTCTGTAGGTTCAAATCCTACCGTCGCAACTCAAGAACCCCTGATTTTCCAGGGGTTCTTGTCCTTCTCACCCCCACCTGTTCCGCCCTTTCCGGGCACGACGTCCCCCACCTCCGGCGGCAGGTCTTCCCATCGTCGTCGCCGCTCGACGGGCGGCAACGCCACCTCGGGGTCGCCCACCCAGGGCGGCTCAGAGAGCAGGTTTGCGTAGGGTGGGTCCAGCGACGGCTTCCGTCGCGCCGACCCACGCGGACGGATTCCGTGGGTCGGCGCGAGCG
>JANNVG010000638.1:0-2012 GCA_031414395.1 Fimbriiglobus sp. | reverse complement strand
CGACCGATGTTAGCCAGGGGTGGAGGAGCGTCGGAGACGCGACGGAACCCCTGGACCCGATGCCACCAACCCACAAGCCCCGGAGGGGCGGCAGACACACCCTCTGTCGCCCCTCCGGGGCTTGTTTCATTTCCCCATAGTTGCCAGGGGTTCCGTCGCCTCTTCGAGGCTCCTCCACCCCTGGCTAACATCTGCCGCCGCTCCGCGGCTCAGCACCCGCCTTCACCGCCGCTTCCGCTTCTTCGCCCGCCGGTAGTCGTCGAACCGCAGGGCCGCGATCCACCCGCGGTCCGGACTCCGCACGATCAGCCCGGCGGGATCGCCGTCGGCGTCGGCGTCCAGGCGGCAGCGGCTGCTCGACAGCACCTCTTCGAGGAGCGTGAGCACGCCGTCCGGCTTGGTCGGCAGGTCGCGGGCGGGGAACCGGGCCACGCGGGGCACGAGCGACAGCCCGTGCTCGCCGGCGAACGCCGTCAGTTCCTGCTCGCTCAGAAACGCCATGTCCGCGTCGTCACTCAGATTCACGCTGGCCACGTCGGTGGTCCGGTAGCCGACCTCCTTGCGGCTGGTGTAGCGGGCGGCGGCGGGGGTCTTCCCGCCGAACAGTTCGCCGTAAATCACCAGCACCGTGTCCGACTCCACGCTCGCGCTCCCGCTCAGCTTCTCGGCGAGCGGGCGGACCGCGTGTACCATCCCCTGGGCGGCGTCGCCGATGACGTCGCCGCCGGCGTACAGCCACCGCTGCGGGTTGCCGATCAGGTACGAGCCGTCGGCGAACACCGCCACCCGGCACGTGATGCCGTCGAGCAGTTCGGTGGCGATCACGTCGCCGGGCGGCTTGGGCATGGGCGGGCCGAGGGCGCCGTCGTCCGGGTCGGGCGGGTGGTAGCTGGGGATGAGCGGGTACGCCGTGCGGGCGTGCAGCCGGCCGAGATCGGCCAGCCGGACCAGAGTGTTCATGGCGGGTGTTCCTCCGAACGTGTTGCTCCGGGATTGGAGCCACAGGCAAGAGGGGCCGAACCGCTGCGATGTTCGAGGTGTCCCCCAACTCGTTCCCACGCTCCGCGTGGGGACGCCACTGCCGACGCTCCGCGTCGGTCGAGACTGGACGCGGAGCGTCCGCCACCCCGTTCCCACGCTCCGCGTGGGAACGAGAGTTGTCATGAACGCCATTCGCAAGTACCCCCGCACGCAGCACCTGGCCGGGTCGCGCTTGCAAGCGGGCGACGAAGACCTGGACGCCGTGCCGATGGCCGCGCTGAAGGGCAAGCACGTCGTCATCGAAGAGAAGATGGACGGCGCGAACAGCGGGATGAGCTTCTCCGCCGCCGGCGAGTTCCTGCTGCAAAGTCGCGGGCACTACCTGACCGGCGGGCCACGGGAGCGGCAGTTCAACCTGTTCAAGCAGTGGGCGAACACGATCTCGGACCGGCTGTTCGACGTGCTGACGGATCGGTTCGTGGTGTACGGCGAGTGGCTGTACGCCAAGCACACCGTCTTCTACGACGCCCTGCCGCACTACTGGATGGAGTTCGACATCCTCGACACGACCACCGGCGAGTTCCTGGACACCCCGCGGCGGGCGGAGCTGCTGACCGGCGTGCCGGTGGTGCCGGTGAAGGTGCTGTACAGTGGCGAGTGGCCGGGCGAGGCGGCAGTGCGGGCGATGGTGTCGCGGTCGCACTTCATCACGCCGACGGCGATGACCGCGCTGGCCGACTCCGCCGCGGCGCTGGGCGTGGATGTGGAGTTGACCATCCGCCAGACCGACCCGTCTGGCCTGATGGAAGGGCTGTACGTCAAGGTGGAGGACGCGGGCGTGGTGACGGAGCGGTACAAGTTCGTCCGCCGCGACTTCGTGCAGAAGCAGCTCGAAGAAGGCCACTGGCAGGACCGACCCATCGTGCCGAACCAGTTGGCGACCGGGGTTAATCTGTTCGCGGGACTGTGACCGAACGGCACAAGGGAGCAAGAGTCTCACGCAGAGCCGCAGAGACGCAGAGAAGACAAGA
>JANNVG010000637.1:0-3240 GCA_031414395.1 Fimbriiglobus sp. | reverse complement strand
CCGCGAGCGGAAGGCCATCGATGCCGGCGCGAAGTGGCAGGACATCGCCGCCGCGTGGGAGCCGGAAGAAGTCGCCTTCAGCGAACGGCGGAAGCCGTTCCTGCTGTACGCGGAATGACCTGCGAATAGACTACGTCCCTTCGCCTACTACGGAGGGTTGCCGCGTGTCCCCGAAAATTCAACGCATCATCGGCTGGGTGCTGAGCGGCCTGCTCGCCGCGTTTCTGCTCTTCAGCGCGTCGGGCAAGCTGCTCGGACTCATGCCGCAACAGGCGAAGGAGGAGATGCTGGCCCACATCGGTTGGCAGGAGGAGACGCTCAAGATCATCGGGGTGATCGAAGTCGCCATCGTGCTGCTGTTCCTCATCCCACGAACCGGCTTCCTCGGTGCCATCCTGCTCACCGGGTACATGGGCGGGGCCATCGCCACGCACGTCCGCGTCGGCGACGCCCCGGTGTTCCAGATCGTGTTCGCAGTTGTGGCGTGGGTTGCCCTGGCCCTCCGTCAGCCGGTCATCTGGCGGCTGGCCGTCGGTGCCAACCCGACTCCCCCGCCGGCCGTGGAACCCGTGCCAGTTCTCCGGCCGGAGTGACCCATGCCAGTCGTTCACGTGCAGATCACCCGCGACGGAGTGACCGCGGACCAGAAGCGGCAGATCGTCGCCGAGATCACCCGCACCTTGCAAACGGTCCTCGGCAAGAAGCCGGAGCACACGCACGTCATCATTGACGAGATCGACCCCGAGAACTGGGGCTACGCCGGGTGCCTCACGACCGAATGGCGGCAACAGCAGCAACAATGACCTTGCACCCCGGAGGCTCGCCGTGTTCCGTCTGCTCCGCTGGCTTGCCGCGCTCTTCGTCACGTCCTCGGCTGTCGCCGCCGAACCGGACAAGCCGAAGGCCAAGCTGCCCCTCGGCAAAGACACCACGCTGTTCACCGAACCGCTCGACAAGGACGGGTACGTCGATTACGAGACGGCGTTGAACGAGCAACTTCGGGGGAAGATCAAACCGGCCGACAACGCCGTCGTGCTGCTGATGCAGGCCATCGGGCCGAAGCCGGAAGGGAAGGAACTGCCGCCCACGTTTTACAAGTGGCTCGGCACGGAACCGCCGCCGGAGAAGGGTGAGTATCTGGTGCCGATGACGCGCTTCTTCGAGAAGGAACTGAAGGCGGACCCGGCGGCGTTCGGCACCCGGCAACGACAACTGTTCCGCTCCCCGTGGAAAGCGGCGGACGACGAACGGCACGTCGTCTGGCTGGCCGCGAACGAGAAACCGCTCGCGCTCGCGGTGGAGGCGAGCAAGCGTACATCCTATTTTCACCCGCTGGTGGCGCCACACCTCACCGGTGGATTCGGCGTTCTGATGGCCACACCGTTGCTGGCGAGCCAAGCCCGCGAGATCGCCGGGTTGCTCCAACTCCGCACAGCGTTGCGGGCGTGCGAAGGGAAAGCGGCGGACGCCTGGGACGACGTGTTCACCCTGTTCCGCCTCGCCAGGTTGCTCTCGCAGGGCGGAACCTTGGTGGAGTGGCTCGTTGCCGCCGCGTGCGAACACATCGCCATGGACTCGACGGTGATGCTGCTCGAACACGCTCGTCCGTCCGCGAAGGAGGCCCGCGAACTCGGTGAGCGGTTCGCCAAGCTTCCGTCGGCCGGGGCG
This sequence comes from Fimbriiglobus sp., assembly GCA_031414395.1. Lineage (GTDB taxonomy): Bacteria > Planctomycetota > Planctomycetia > Gemmatales > Gemmataceae > JALHQU01. Next base: position 1,572 of record JANNVG010000637.1, on the reverse strand, counting down.
GTGGTGCCGAAACTGAACTTGAGCGAACGGGCGATCTGCAACGACTTCCTCCAGTCCCTCTTCCGCGACGGACTTCAGACGCTAGACAATTTCAAGGTAGCGGTCGAGCGGAAGACCCTGCCGACCGAAAATGATGCGGCATTCCGTGAAGCCGTCGATTGGGAGTTGCTGTTCGAGATCCGCCGCGGTGACTTCGAGCGCATCACCGTCGCCTTTCAGTTGCCGACGCACGCCGAGCGGGAGAAGGCCTGGGCAACCTTGCTGGACCAGACTGTCAAAGCGACTGAGAAGGTGAAGGGCTTGTCGCTCGACCTGAAGACCTTTCGCGGCGTGAAAAGTGTGGAGGACAGGCGGACGTTCACCACGAAATTCTCCAACTCCCAGAACACGCTACCCGCGACATTGAAACAGCTCTGCGACGTGACGTACCGCACCGAACAGAAGCGAGCGAACCTCACGCTGGCGTTCGCGCTGGCCGAACACCATGCCGACACCGGCAAGTACCCGGCCGCCCTCGCCGACCTCAAGCCGAAGTACATGAAGGCTGTGCCCGACGACCTCTTCACTGGCCAACCGCTGAAGTACACCAAGACCGACAGCGGCTACCTCCTCTACAGTGTCGGGGTGAACGGGAAGGACGACGGTGGGAAGTTCTACGCCGACACCCCGCCGGGCGACGACCTCGGCGTGCGGATGCCCCGCGAGCAATCGAAGTAACCCATGCCCACGCTCGAACCCGTCGACCTGGCCATCGTCGCCGTGTACACCCTCGGCATGACGCTCTTCGGCCTGTGGTTCAGCAAGTCGCAGAAAGACCTGAAGACGTACTTCGTCGGCGAGCGGAACGTCGGCTGGTTCATGGTGCTCGTGTCCATCGTGGCGACCGAGACGAGCGCCGTCACGTTCCTGAGCGTGCCGGGGTTGGGGTACAAGGCGGGCGGCAACTTGACGTACCTGCAACTCTCGTTCGGGTACATCCTGGGTCGGTGCGTGGTGGCGTGGGTGCTGCTGCCCATGTACATGCGGGGCGGGCTGTTCTCCGCCTACGAGGTGCTCAAGCTCAAGTTCGGGCCGGTCGTGCAGCGGGTGGCGTCCGCCCTGTTCCTCGTCACCCGCACCGTCGCCGACGGCCTGCGGCTGTACCTCACCGCCCTGCTCATGCAGTACGTCGGCGTCGGCATCGAGGCGGCCATCATCCTCACGGGCGTGGTCACCATCGTGTACACGTACCTCGGCGGAATGAAGGCGGTGCTGTGGACCGACCTGATCCAGTTCGTCATCAAGATTGCCGGGGCAGCACTGGCCGGTGTGTTTGTGCTGATGCTGTTGCCCGGTGGCTGGAGCCAATTCGTCGAAGTAGGTACGACCCACAACAAGTTTCAACTGTTCGACCTTCAGCACAGTTGGGAGGCACTTTACCCGTTCAACCTGTGGGCCGGTGTTGTGGGTGGGGCGGTGTTCAGCATGGCCAGTCACGGGGCCGACCAGCTCATGGTGCAGAGGTATTTGTGCGCCCGGTCGTTGGGCCAAGCCCGGCTGGCACTGGTACTCAGCGGGTTAACCGTGACGGCC
>JANNVG010000636.1:0-1961 GCA_031414395.1 Fimbriiglobus sp. | reverse complement strand
CACGCTCGCGCGTCGGGCTAACAGGTGACTCGCGGCGAAGATCGGTAACGTCCGCCCCTTGAACACCCCCCTCTCCTCTTGGGAGAGGGGGCCGGGGGGTGAGGTCCAACAACCATGACCCTGTCCCTCCGCACACGGCTGCTGCTCGCCGTCGCCCCACTGGTGGCCCTCATCGCCACCGTCGGCGTGGCCGGGGTGTTCCTGTTGAACAACCTCGGCCGCCGGTCGGAGGAGATCATCCGTGAGAACTACGTCAGCCTCGGGGCGATGGCTGACCTCAACGTCGCACTTGCCGAGGCCGAGCGGGCGACAGTGTCCACACCCCCAGATCGTGTGGAATTCCGCGCGAGTATCGCCCGCGCCCGCGAGGCGTGCCGGGTGGAGCGGGGGAACATCACCGTGCCCGGCGAGCGGGAGGCGGCCGACGAGTTGACCGCCGCCGTGGAGGAGGTGGCGCGGCTGGGGGAGTCGGCGGAGGCGGCCGAGTTTCGCGCCGCGCTGGCGGTCGCCGAGCGGATGGCGGACGTGATCCGCCGGCTGAACGAGCACGCCATGTACGCCGCCGACCGCGAGGCGCGAGAAACCGCCAGCCGGTCGGCGTGGGTGCTCGGCGTGTCGTCGGCGGTGGCCGTGCTGTTAGCGGTGCTGGCCGTCTGGTGGCTGCACCACACCCTGCTCGGCCCGATCCGCACCGTCACCGCCGCCGCCACCGCCATCGGGGCCGGCGACCTGCAACAGATGGTGCCGGTCCTCACCCGCGACGAGGTGGGCCAGTTGGCCGAGGCGTTCAACGGCATGGCGGCGAAGCTGCGGGCGTACCGGCAGACCGGCGAGTACCAGCTCAACCGCGCTCGGCAGGCGGCCCAGGCGACGGTCGATTCGTTCCCCGACCCGGTGCTGGTGCTCGACCCCGGCGGGCGGGTGGAGGTGGCGAACCCGGCGGCGGTGCGGCTGTTCGGCACCACGCCGGGGGAGGCGGTGTGGACGCCGCCCGAGTCGTTGAAGGGCCTGTTGGCCGACGCCGAACGCGGGCGGCCGGCGCGAGCGGAATCGTTCGACCAGGTGATGACCTACCACGCCGGCGGCGAGGAGCACGCCTACCTGCCGCAGGTGCGGCCGATCGCCGCCGCCGACGGCGAGCCGCTGGGCGTGGCCGTGGTGCTGCACGACGTGACCCGCTTCCGCCTGCTCGACCAGTTGAAATCCGACTGGGTGGCGACGGTCAGCCACGAGCTGAAGACGCCCCTCAGCGGCATGCAGCTCGCCGTCCACGTTCTTCTGGATGAAGTGGTCGGCCCGCTCACCCCCAAGCAGACCGAGTTGCTCCTCGACGCCCGCGACAACGCCGACCGGCTGATGAAGCTGATCCACCAACTGCTCGCCCTGGCCCACCTGGAGGACGACCGGCGGGCGCTCGCCCGCACCCCGACCGACCCGGCCGAGGTGTTGCGGCTGGCCGCCGACGCCGTGGCCGGCCGCGCCGAGGACAAGCACCTGACGCTGACGGTTGACGTGGCCCCGGACCTCCCCCGCGTGAGCGTGGACGCCCCCCGCTTCGCCCAGGCGCTCGGCAACCTGCTCACCAACGCCGTCACGCACACCGACCCCGGCGGGGCGATCACCCTCCGCGCGACCGCCACTGACACCGCCGTGTCACTGACCGTGACCGACACCGGCGTCGGCATCCCGGCGGCCGACCTGCCGCACGTGTTCGAGCGGTTCTTCCGGGTGAGCGGGCGGGACGGCACCCCCGGCACCGGCCTGGGGCTGGCCATCGTGCGGGAAGTGGTGGAAGCGCACGGCGGGGGCATCCGGTGCGAGAGCGCCGAAGGAAAAGGGACGACGTTCACCATCACCCTGCCGACCACACCGGCGAACGGCGCGGCCGGGGGGCCCCCGGGGCCCCCAACCCACCCCCCCGCGCACCGGCGCCCCCGCCCCCCCGGGGGGCCAGCCCCCCC
>JANNVG010000635.1:0-1817 GCA_031414395.1 Fimbriiglobus sp. | reverse complement strand
GGTGCCCCCGGCGCGCGCCAATTGCGCGCGGTTAAATTGGGCGCGCCCGGCCGCGGGGCCCCCCCCCCCCATGGGGGGGGGCGGCCCCCCCCGCGCTCCCATGCGTCATTTCCGCTGTTTCAGCAGGAACGCCTGCAACTCGTCGAGGTTGTCGGTGTTGATGAAGTCGCACCCGGCGGCGAGCAACTGCTTCCACACCGCGGGCTTGTTTGGGGTCGCCCAGAACCGCACCATCCGCCCTTGCGTGTGCGCCTTCGCCACATACTCCGTCAACTTCTTCCGCTCGGCCTCGGGCATGTCGCCGGTGCCGTCCCATTTGAAGTGGTTCTTCCAAGCGTCGCTCACCCACGACACCAGGTGAGCGGGCGGGTTGGCGTCCAAATCCTTCGGACGGCCGTCGATGCCCGCGAACCGCACCGTGGCTTTCTCGATCCCCTCGCGGTCGGTGTTCCCGCTGATGACGACCGTCACCGCCTTCGCTTCGGTCTTGCCGCCCGTCGTCACGGTCAGGATGTCGGCGTACTCGTCCAGCACCTTCGCCAGTGCCGTCCACGTCTCCGTCGCGTCCGTCTTCACGTCGATCATCAGATGAAACGCCGGGCCGTCGGCGAACACCTTGCCGCCGTTCTTTTTCACCCGCTCGCGGAGGGGGTCGAGGTAGAGCGATTGCAGGGTGCGGTCGCCCTTCAACCCGAATGGCGTGTGGCCGACGAACAGTGTGCCCTTCACCAGCCAGATGTCGGCCTCGACGCTGCAGAAGCCGCAGGCCAGGGCGTCGAACAGCGGGCGGGGGTGTTCGTAGTCGTTGTGGGCGTGGGCGGCGGGCAGGGGGGTGGGGGGCGGCACCACCAGAGGCAGGGCGGCGGCGAGGAGGGCGGACAGGGCGAACATGGCGAAGCCTCGGGCGATGCCGCGATTGTACCGCCGCGGGCGGCATACAACTCCCACCAGCCATGAGAACCGCCGATGGACGCAAGCACCTTCCGAAGCCTCGTCACCCGCACCCCGTTCGGCTCGTGTTCCGATGTCGAGTGGGCGAACCTCGCCGATCACCTGCGGACTTCCCTGTCGGCCACGCTCGGGATGTCGTTGGAGTTCGTCGGCAACCGCCGGTCGGACGGGGACACGTTCGTTCCTCTCGTCCGCTCAGTGGGGATGACGCCTCTGGGTGTGCAGCTCGGCGGGATGATCGAATGTTCGGCCGGTCGGGGAACGGCGTTGCGAGTCGATGCGCTGCTGTTCGTGTTCGTCGCCGGTCAACGGGTCGCCCCTCCGCGGCTGCACTTCCTGACGGCCGATTTCCTCGGCCCGGAAGCCACGCCACAGTGGACGCCCCTGCGGTGGACGACGAGCGACTTCGCCGAGCAGTGGGACCGGTACACCCACCGCCGGTACTTCGAGGGGGCCGAAACGGAACTACCGGGGTGTATCAATGAGGAGGGTTAACCCACCTGCACCGCCGGCGTGCCGAACTCACTCAGCCGCGGCACCACGCCCAGCCCCGGTGCGGTGCTCGCGCTCATGCGGCCGTTGACCCGCTTCGGCGCGCCGTCGGCGATCGTCCGCGGGCCGTAGCTGTTGAAGTCGGTACTGCTGAACTGGAACGCCGGCGGGGTGCTGACGGCCAGGTGCGCGATCGCCGCGGTCACGATGTCACCGCCCCAACTGTCTTCGAGGGTCATCGCGATGCCCAGGCTCACGCACAGGTCGCGGGCCTGCTTCGTCCGCGTCAGCCCGCCGAGCTTGCTGATCTTCAGGTTGACATCGTGACCGCGGCGATCGCGCACCTGGCCGTCAGCACCCCGCCGGCGTTCCAG
>JANNVG010000634.1:0-4228 GCA_031414395.1 Fimbriiglobus sp. | reverse complement strand
CACGGCCCTTGCGGGCCGGGTTCGCCAGAGTTCCAGGCGAGCGCGTTCAGGTCACTGGAAGTACCGCGGCACCACACCGGCGACGACGAACAGGGCCATAACGGCGAGCAGGTAAACGAGCGACCCGCGCAGCACCGTGCGGGCGGCGGGCGTGGTACGGTTCCGGGCGAACTTCAGACACCGCCACAGGAACCACACCGCCACCGGCACCGACCCGATCAGGTACACCCACCGCCACGCCCCGTCGAACAGCAGGCCGGGCAGCACCGTGACGGGCACCAGCAGCAGGGCGGTGGCGAGAGTGGCCCAGCCCGTCACACGTCCGTCGGCGTGGTCCACGTTCGGCAGCATCATCATGCCGCCGCGGGCGTAGTCGTCGCGGTGCATGAAGGCGATGCTGTAGAAGTGCGGCAGTTGCCACACGAACAGGATGGCGAACAGCGCCCAGCCGGGGGTGTCCATTCCGCCCGTCGCCCCGCACCAGCCGATGACCGGCGGCAGCGCACCGGGGAGCGCCCCGACGACCGTGTTCCAACTGGTGTGCCGCTTCAGTGGGGTGTACACGCCGACGTACAGCACGGCGGTGGCGGCAGCGGCGATGGCCGCGGCGGGCGACGGCAGCGCGAACCACAGGTAGCCGACACCGAGCAGCGAGAGCGTGAGGCCGAACACGAGGGCTTCCACGTGGTGCAGCCGGCCGGTGACGAGCGGGCGGTTGGCGGTGCGGCGCATCTTGGCGTCGGCCCGACGTTCGAGCCAGTGGTTCAACGCACTCCCGCCGGCCGCCACCACCGCCGCACCCACCAGGGTGTGCAACAGCGGTTGCACCATCGCCAACCCCGGCTGTGCGCCGAGTAAGAAGCCGACCGCTACCGTGACGAGCGCCATGGCCGCGATCTTCGGCTTGCTCAACTCGACGTAGTCGGCCAGTCGCGTCTTCAACGACACGAGCGCGACCTCGTCGGCAACAGGCTGGGCGACGGTACTCATAGCGGGCATTCTAGAAGGTTGTGCCTTGTAGGGCGGGCCGCAGCCGAGCGTCAGCGAGACAAGCCCCGCCGCTCACCCGATCACGTTGTTCTTCATTTCCACGCGGCTTGTTCGGCGGGGCTCACCGTCCTGACGGACGTGTTCGGCCCGCCCTACAACCGACGGCGCACGCAGCACGCGGAACGCCACCGCCACCGCCGAGGCGAACAGACTCGCCCCGACCAACTGGTGGGCGGTGCGGATCAGTACGGCGTAGGTGGTGATCGCCCGGTCCATCGGCGGGGTGGCGGCCTCCGGCCCGGTGGCGGCGAACTTGCCCATCCACGCCTCGACGCCGAACACCAGTTGCACCGCCAGCAGTGCCAGCAGGTGCCACGCGGCGAACCCGAGTGCCTCCCGAGTGCCCGGCGAAGTCAACACCCGCACCGCCAGCCACACCACCAGTGCGGCCACCAGGAAGGCGGTGAGCAGGTGCAGTCGCTGGGTGAGCGCGTTCGGCGCGTGCCGCACGCCCACCGCCCAGATCAGTTGCACGAACACCGCCAGCACCGCCGCCACGCTCAGCCACTTCAGCCGGCTTCGATCCGCGGCCGTCAACTCCTTCACCGCCCGTCGCGGCCCGGCCAGAATCGTCAGCAGCACCATCCCGCTGAACACGATCTGCGCGAACAGGCCGTGCAGTTGCGAGAACTCCACGCCGACCGTGTCCTTGATCCCGATCTGGCTGTTCAGGAACACCCGCAGCCCGCCGAGCAACCCCTGAGCCATCACGCCCAGCAGCACGAGCGTGGCGGCGAACCGCACCCACTTGGCCGGGTCGGGTCGGCGGAGCTGCCACACGGCGATCGCTACTGTCATCACCGCCATCCCGACGGTGGCGCTGATCGATGACCAGGGCCAAGTGAACGAGCCGGTCGCCTGTCGCACCTTGTCGGCTGTCATCATCTGCCCGTGGAACCAGCCGTACACGCCGAGCAGCACGAACACCGCCGCCACCGCCGGCAAGCGAGACACCTTGTTCGGCCCGCTCAGCCACGCGGCGAACGCCAACCCCGCCGCCAGCCCGCCGACGACCCACCCGGCGAACCGGTGCGAGTGTTCGAGCAGGAAGCCGGCCCGCGGCTCCAACTCGACCTTCTCGGTCATGAACAGCGCCGGCAGATACCACGGCTCGGTCGGCCACGCCGGGTCGTCCATGCCGGCCCGCTTGGAGGTGGTCAGCCCGCCGAAGGCCAGCAGCACGACGGTACACACGACCAGCGCGACCGCCAGCCGGCGGACGACAGGGGAGATCGGCGGCGGTACGGGGTGCAATGGCCACATGTCGTGCGCCGAGCCGGTTGGAATCCCCGCTCGACCCACCCTACAAGACGGCCAGTTCGCGCGTCGGGCTAACGAGCCTCCACCAGCCGCCGCACGTCGTCCGGCAGTCGCTGCGGGAACGGCAGCTCGCGGGTGAAGTGGACGAGGTCGGCGATCTCCTGGTCGGTCGTGCCGGAGGGCACGGCGGGCATGTTCGCGGCGTGGATGCCGTGCTTCAACTGGCGGGCGAAGTCGGCCGGCTCGCGTGCCCAGTGGCGGGGCTTATCGGTCAGATCCCGCACGCGGTTCGGCACGCCCCACACGTCATAACGGTACGTCGGCGTGCGGCCGTAGTCGGTGTGACAACTGGCGCAGCCAGCCTGTTGCGACACGAACAGCTTCTGCCCGCGGCGGATGGACTCGGCGTACTCCGCAGTCACGTCATCGGGCCGCGGTTGCACGGCGTGCGTGAGCGGCGCTTTCTCATCCGCGTCGTCCCACTTCTTCAACACGCTTGCTAGTCGCTTGCGGGCTTCCGCCTCGATGTCAGCGGGCGACTCGTCCGGGTCGGCCAACGCCTTCAACACTTCCAACTCCACCTCGCCGCGGACGCTGAGGAACACGGTGTATCCGGCGAGTTGGCCTACTTCAGTGCCTGCCAACCCGGTCGCCTGCATGGTGGTGCCGGGCACACCCTTCTGGATCGCGCCGATCAGGTCGGCGAACCGCGGGCGGCCGGTGTTCGCCCCCACACCAGTCGCCAGCTTGAACTTGCCGCTGCGGAAGTCTCGCGGGTGCGGGTAGGCCCACAACCCGGCCGTGCCGCGGCCGTCGCCGGTCATCCCGTGGCAGTTCGCACACGCGATCTTGTACCGCTTGGCACCGGCCCGCAGGTCACTCCGGTCGAGGAAGTATCGCTTCTCCGCGAAGGCTCCGACCCCGTCAATGAACGGAGCCGCGGGCGTGCCGAACAGCGCTTCCAACACGGATGTCAACCGCCGCTTCTGGTCATCGGGCAACTGGTCGGGGCGGACGATTTGACCGCCGGTCTCGGGCAGTTGCGCAATGTACTCGTCGAGTTGGCCGATCTCGGTGTGCCGGCCGGCGGGGTGTGCGGTGGGCAGCGACACGACCACCGGGTCGGTGCGGGTGGGGAACTTCCAGGACGGCTCGTAAGGCGGGTCGGCGTCGGGACCGCTGAAGGTGAGGGACAGCACAGCCAGTGCTGCGATCACGATGAAGATTGACGCGCCGAGGAGGATGACCCACAACCACACGCGGGTGGGTTGGTGGACCTCACCCCCCGTCCCCCTCTCCATGAATGGAGAGGGGGTGTTCAAGGGGGAGTCGTGGTCAGTCGTGCCGTTCATCACCCACTTTCCGGAGGCGAACTGACAGGGGGCGAAGCGGGTTGAACACCCCCTCTCCATGAATGGAGAGGGGGACGGGGGGGTGAGGTCTCCGCCCCTACAGCACGCCCAGGTGCCGGGTGAGGTAGTCGGTGAGGGTGAACAGGAACTGCAGGCCGGTGAAGAACAGGGCGGCGCCGACGCACAGCCACGTCAGCTTGTCCGACTGCTTCAGGTCCATGAAGAAGTACGCCAGCACGCCCCCCTGCACGACGGCGCAGGCCAGACTGGCCACCACCTTGAACGGGCCGAGGCCGTCGCTGAACCCGATGACGAGGGCGACGAGCGCCAGCCCGAACAGGACGGCGAAGATGAACACGCTCCGCGCCGGCGTCGGCAGCGTGTGGGCGTGCTGCTCCACGTCGTGCTGTTCGCCGGCGCCGTGCGAGTGCGAGTGTGCGGCCACGTGTCAGGCTCCAGCGGTCTTCGGCCCGAAGGGCCGGTGTCGAAGTAGTGGTCGGTCTATCGCTCGATGTCGGGTGACGTTGCTGGGTCCGAGTGGCCTCGGCCGGGAGGGGGGGGGGGGG
>JANNVG010000633.1:0-4917 GCA_031414395.1 Fimbriiglobus sp. | reverse complement strand
CCAGCAGCGCCGGCAGCACGTCGAACCGGCAGGGCGTGTTGTAAAGGAAGCCCGGCAGGATGAGCAGCCACGTGGGGCACTTGGGGAAGCCGAAATCCAGCACCAGCATCAGCCCCAGTTGGGCGAGCGTCATGAGCACGGCGTACACGCGCAGGGCGTGGCGGAAGCGGCGGTACTGTGCCTCCTCGGCCGGCGTGTTCGGCACGTGACAGCCGATGTAGAGCTGGTGGTCGTCGAGAATGGCCGCGGGCAGGTCGGGCGGGGCGGGGTCGGGCGCGCCGATCAGCCCGAGGCGGAACAGGTACAGCGCCAGCGGCGGGTACTCCAGGAAGTAGCGGTCGGCGAAGGGTTCCGGCTCGCGCAGCCGTTGCTCGAAGTCGTGCAGGCCGTTCGCCATCGGCTCGTACGGGGCCACCCGCTCGACGTGCTTGTCCGGGTCGATCCGCCCGTACGCGCGGAACCCGGTCTGCGTGTCGAACCAGCCGGGGCCGACCACGCCGGCCTTCCGCCCGCGGGCGGCGTTCTCGGCGCGCACGGCATACGCCAGGGTGTCGCAGTCGTCGGTCAGCCAGCGGGCGAACGACTTCTTGAACGGGTAATCGGCCGGCGGGTCGGGGGCGGCGATCATGACCGGCCGCTCGGCCGGCTGCACCCACTGGATGACCGCCAAGTACGCAATCGGGGCGAGGTAGTACCAGTAGCGGAGGATGGGCATAGCGGCGGCACGCGACGGACGGGATATGGATGTGTTACGGAAACGGCGAACGGCCGGCGGATGCCGGCCGTTGCTCCCACAGGTCGCGTGAGTGAGCGGGTCAGTGCGGCCCGACATACGTGCAGTTGACGTCGTTGAACACACCGGTTCCGGCCCAGCCCCGGTGGTTGGTGCCGGCCACCCCGGCCAGGTTGTTTTGGAACGCCACGTTCGTCGCGTTCACCGTCCCACCGCCGCCGGCGAGGGTGCCCACGGCGATCCCACCGCCGGCGCCCGCCGCCGTGTTGCCCGTGAGGGCGGAGTCGGTCAGGTCGATCGTGCCGTTGACCAACCGGATGGCCCCGCCGTCGCGGGTCGCCGTGTTCCCCACGAAGTTGGCCCCGGTGATGGTCGAGTTCGCCCCCGACAGCTGGTGAACGGCCCCACCGTCCTGCGCGCTGTTGCGGAAGAAGTCGGCGTCCGGGTTCTTCAACTTGCCGGCATCATCGCCCGGATTCGGGAACGGGGCGATGGTCAGCACCCCCGACTGCCACACGTCGATGGCCCCGCCGTCCCCGGCCAGCGCCTGATTCTCGATGAAGCTCGCCCGGCGGATTTCCACCGTGCCGCCGGTATTCTCGATGGCCCCGCCGTCGAGCGCCGCCTTGTTCCCCTGGAAGTGGACCCCCGTCTTGCCGGCCACTTCCGGGTAACTCGACGGTGCCGGCGGGGTTCCCTGCTGCGCCCCGAGCACCAGCGTACTCCCGCCGCTGATGGAGATCGCCCCGCCGTACCTCGCCGTGTTGTTGACGAAGCGGTTGTAGTTGAGCGTCAGCGTGCCGCTGGTCAGTTCGATCGCTCCGCCCGAGTCGGTCGCCACCGGCACGATGCACGTGTCGAACAGCCCGCTGTTGATGACCGAGTCGGTGACCCCGTTCTCCTTGCTGTGGGTGAACTTGAACGGCCGGAAGCCGGTGAACTTGGCGTACGCCGCCCCGCTGTTGCTCCCCGCGTTGATGACGACGCCGTCGGTCACCACCAGCGTTTGGTTCGCAGGGACAGTGAACAACGGACTGTTCCCGAGCGTCGCCCAGTCGATTTGGATCTCGTCCTGACCGTTCGCCGCGTTCGCAGCATCGATGGCATTCGGTAGGGTGCCCGGCAACAGCGGATTCCAGGCGGTGTCCCAGACCAGGATGGCCGGGGTGCAGCGGTCCTCGAGTTGTTGCACCGACAGGCCGAACCGGGTGGACAGAGGCAGTCGCATCGGCGTTCCTCGCACACGGGAGTAGAGGGCGACGAATCTGATAGTCGCTCTTTTCTTCCGGGTGTCAACCCCTATCATCGAAATTATCGGAACCTTGCGTCCCGAACACTTTCGCCCGGAAGGGAGTCAACCGATGCGCCGGACGACCCTGCTGCTGTGCGTGCTGGTCTCGACGGTTTTGGGGGCCGAGCCGAAAGACCCGAAGACGCTGGACATCTCGGCCGAGAAGACAGACGCCGCGAAGGTGCTGGTGGCGAAACTGACCGACGCCGACGAGGGTGCGCGTGTGAAGGCGGCGAAGGAACTGACCAAGATGGGGCGCGAAGCACTGCCGGCGCTGCTCGGGGCGCGGAACGCGAAACCGTCGGAGGAACTACGGAACCGTCTCGACGACCTGATTCCCGACGCACGCCGGGCCGACTTCGACGCACGGGCGGCACTCTTTCTGGCCGACAAGGAGCGCAAGTACAACCACACCCTACCGGGGTGGAACGAGTTGAGAGCGGCGGTGAAGGACAAGAAGGAGTCGCGGGCGCTATTCGCCGACATGCTGGTTGACGAACCGTGCCGCGACATGCTTCTCCTGGCTTTCGACCCGACCGAGGACGGTAAGAAGCAGTTCCGATCTCGGTGGGAAGCGAAGATGAAGCACTGGCAGGCGGTCTTCACGGCCGAGTTGAAAGCCGGACTCGCTCCGCAATTCACCGCACCGAAGCCGAAGGAACCGCTCACCTGGGTTCTGTCGGCGCTCACTGCTGAACTCCTGCATGCCGAGGATTATCGCGATGGATACAGGCACGCCATTGTGCAATTCTACCTTCTCTACACGGACGAGGGAAAACTGGTCGTGGATGGGAAGGGTAGTGACGGCGAACTCGTGCGCGAGTTCATTCGCTACTGGGTTGGCCGACAACATGAGCGATTCGGTTTGGAGGACGCTCGGGCAATTTCACGGTACATGAAGTTCGATTCGCAAGTCGAGTTAGACAAAGTCGAAAAACTCTTTGAAATCATGGTATCGACGAATCAGCCGAATTTATCGCCAGGAACACTCGCGCATACTCGTGATCCGAAGTACATCGCCAGCTTCCGCCGGCTGTTCGACTCGGACAAGCCGTTTTGCTCCCCACGAGAGGGCAATAAGCTGCCCGAGATTCAGATGCGAGAAATGGCCCTGGCGATGTGCATTTCACTCTCCGGTCAAGACCCGACCGAGTACGGCTTCTCCGAGCAGAACAAGCCCGACCCGAACGTCAGCTTCCGTTTCACGCCACACAACTACTACTTCTCGGCTGGTGAAGGGAAGACGGTGGACGACAAACGAAAGGCGGCATTCAAGCAGTGGGCCGAGTGGGAGAAGGCCAACCCGGACAAGCTGAAGGCCAAAGCCCCAGACAAGAAGTGACACTCACCGCCCGGCGGCGCTCAGCGCCTGGAAGCCGTCGCGGAGGAACCACAGGCCGACGACGGTCAGCACCAGCGCGCTCACCACCGGCAGGTAGCGGAACCAGCGGGAGTCGCCGAACTTCCTCCCGCCCAACCGCGTGGCCCCCAGCACCGCCAGCCCGAGCAGGATCATCACCGCCGCCAGCCCCACGCTGAACGCCAGCAGCAGCGGAATGGCCAGCCCGATCTGCCCCTGCGCCATCGCCAGCAGCAGCATCATCACCGCGTCCCAACAGGGGATGATTCCCCCGCCCAGGCCGAGCAGCACCACCCGCACCCACCCGAAGTTGGTCTTCGGCTTCTCCTTCGCCGCGGTGTGCGTCACGCTCCCGTCCGCGTTGTGCGTGTGGTCCGAGCCGAACAAATGCACGTGGTCCGCCTTGCCCCGCAGCCGCTGCATGAACAGCCACACGCCCACGCCGAAGATGAACAGCCCGCCGACGAGCATCAGCCACCCCTGCACTTCGGCCGGGGGCACGGTGTCCTTGTAAAGGACGAACAGGCCGACCGCCACCAGGATGACGCTGCCGGTGTGCGCGGCGGTGGCCGTCAGCCCGAGCGTGACGGCGTGCCACACGGTGCCGCGTTCGCCCACCAGGTAGGCCGCCACCATCGTCTTGCCGTGGCCGGGGGTGAAGGCGTGGGCCGCCCCGAACACCGCCGACAGCACCAGCAGCAACCCGATGCCCAGGTTCGAATCGAGGAGTGCTTTCAGCCCGCGGTCGTGGAACTGCTCCATCACCCCGCGGTCGTCGGGCACCACCTCCACCGGCGGGGGCGTGTCGGGCGTCGGCGTCACCGGGGCGGACACGTCGTCGGGCTTCAACTGAAACGCGGCCGACCCCTGACGGCGGAGCAACTCCTCGCCCGCCTTCAGCAGTTTCCGCAGCTCGTGCATCCGCGCCGGCGGCTCGTCGGAATCGAACTCGGCGAACTGCTTGATCCCGCGCTCGCCGACGGTCAGCTTCACCGCCCCGTCGGCCTCCTCCGACACCGACTTGCCGTCCCGCCCGACGAACTCGGTGGCGTCGGTGAACGCGAACGTGTGCGGGCCGGCCGTGCGGCTCGGCCAGTCGCCGCGGAACTCGTACCGGATCTGCTTGTTGTGGTCGTCGCGGCTTCCCTCGTGCTTGGTGACGACGAACTTCACTTCCTGGATGTCGAGCAGGGCGATGAACGACGCGGCCAGCCGCTTCCCCTTCGCCTCGATGTACCACTTGAAGAACGACTCTTTGGTGAAGTTCAGCCCGAGGGTGGTGAGTTCGGGGTTGGTGATGAACGTCCGCCCGTCGAGCAGCATCGACTCTTCGGACAGGGTGAGGGCGTATCGCACCGTCACGCCGGCCGGGTCGAGCAGCACCTCGACGCGGCGGGTGAACTCGGCCTCGGGCAGCACGTGCGCCGCCGCCGGCATGGCCAGCAGCAGCACGAAAACCAGCGACAGGAGGGGACGTGACATACCGACAGTGTAGCAGACGGGCGGCATCGGAACGGGTGGCCGACTCTCGCC
>JANNVG010000632.1:0-2274 GCA_031414395.1 Fimbriiglobus sp. | reverse complement strand
GAAGACCGCTCACCCCCACCTCCCCCCTTGTGGGGGAGGACGCCAACTCCGCAGGAGTTGGCGGGTGGGGGGTGAGCGAATCCGTCCACCTCACCGACTATCCCACGCACGACGAACTGCCGTCCGACGCCGCGCTCGTGGCGCAGATGGACACGCTCCGCGATGTCATCACCCTCGGCGGGGCGGCGCGGAACGTGGCCAAGATCAGCGTGCGTCAGCCGCTCTCCGAGTTGGCCGTGCGGGTGCTGTCGGATGAGGAGGCCGAAACAGTCTTGCGGTTCTCGCAACTCATCCGCGACGAGTTGAACGTGAAGACTGTCACGGTCCACCCGCCGACGGCCGCCTCGTTGCTGTCCGCGACCGCCAAGTTCAACGCCAAGACCGCCAACGCCAAACTCGGGGCGAAGCGGAAGGATGCCGAGGCGGAGTTGGCGACCCACGACGCCCGCGAGTTAGCGAAGCAACTGCGCGCCGGGCCGGTCGAGTTCGCCGGGGTCGCGTTGGATGCGACGGACATCGTGATCCAGTTCAGCGCGGATCAACCCGGCTACGCAGGGGCCGCCGACGGCAAAGGCCGCGAAGGAGTGGTGTTCACCACCATCACCGAGGAACTGAAGCTGGAAGGGTTGGCACGGAACGTCGTGCGGCAGGTGAACATCGCCCGCAAGGACGCCGCCCTGGACATCGCCGACAGCATCGTGCTCCACCTGCACACCACCGCCGACGTGCTGGCGAAGGCCATCGCCGCCCACCGCGACACCATCGCCGCCGAGAGCCAGGCGACCGCATGGAGCGACACGGAACCCGCCGGTGGACACCGGAGCGAAACGAAGATCGACGGCCATGCCCTGGTGATCGCGTTCGCCAAAATGTAGGGCGGGCCGAGCAGGTCCGTCAGGACTGCAAGCCCCGCCGTTTTGAAACACCGGCGGGGCTTGTCTCGCTGACGCTCGACTACGGCCCGCCCTACAAGAGGTGACCCATGCCCCCCGCCGACGTCATCGCCCTGCTGCAATCGACCTTCGGCACGGCCGTCGTGCCCGGTCCGGCGAACGCCCTCGACCCGTTCGTGACGGTCGATCCGGCGAAGCTGGTGGAGGTGTGTAGCTTCCTCCGCGACGAGCCGCGGTTGAAGTTCGAGATGTTGAACGACGTGAGTGGCGTCGATTACCTCGAACCCGACATGAAGAAGGCCCCGAAGGCCGGGTTCGACCCGCACGTCGAGGTGGTGTACCACCTGAGCAGCTTCACCTTCCCCGGCTCGCGGTTCACGCTCAAGGTGGTGCTGCCGCGGTGGAAGAACGACACCCCCGGCGAGCTGCCCGAGGTGCCGACGGTGACGGGCGTGTGGGCGGCGGCCGACTGGCACGAGCGGGAGGCGTATGATCTGGTGGGCGTGCGGTTCGTCGGCCACCCCGACCCGCGACGCATTCTGATGAGCGACGACTGGACCGGCCACCCGCTCCGCAAGGACTACGACTTCCCGCTCGAATACCACGACATCCGCTGCCGGTGACGACTCGTTCCCACGCTCCGCGTGGGGACGCCGCCCGGACGCTCCGCGTCCATCACGAACCGACGCGGAGCGTCGAAGAGGAGCGTTCCCACGCGGAGCCTGGGAACGAGGGATGAGACCCCATGACCAACCGCATCGCCGACCACTTGCCGCCCGAGCCGCCGCCGGCGGACGGCGACGACCTGTCCGCCAAACTCCGAAGTCTGCGGACGCTGTGCCTCGGCGTGCTGCTGTTCGAGGTGGCGCTGCTGTTCATGGTGTCCGGCGTGGTGGTGCTGGCCCTGGGGAACAAGCCGCTGGTGAAGATCGGCGGCACGGTGGCGCTCACCGGCGTGGGGGCGGTGCTCACCCTCACGGCCGTGGTGGTGGCGGTGCTGGTGGTGCCGTACCTCACCAAGTCCGGGTTGAAGACGGTCGCCACCACCGCCGCCCCGCCGCCGGAAGAAGGGGTGCCGCCCGACACGCCGACGGACCGCCTGTGGCGGGTGTACGCGCAGGGCAAGTTCGCCGAGTACGGGCTGACCACCGCCGCCGCGTTCGTCACCGCCGTCTTGTTCCACCTGGCCGCCGATTGGCTCATGCTCGGGTTCGTCGGCGGGATGGTCGCGTTCCAGGTCGTGCGATTCCCGACCGAAGGCCGGGTGCGAACCTGGCTGACGGGCGTGATCGCGGTGATCACGCCGAGCAACGGGTCGCGCTGCGTGTAGACGCGGCGCTGCTTGCCATGCGGCGTGAGGTCGCAACTGAAGATCTGGCCG
>JANNVG010000631.1:0-10635 GCA_031414395.1 Fimbriiglobus sp. | reverse complement strand
GGTTCTGAAAATACACCGGCGGACTCACGTCGCGCCGTTCGCCTTGCTCGTCGCAATCACGCCTTCCGTCGGGCTGCTCGCCGTGGCGTACAGCTTCTTCGGGATCCGCCCAGCCAGGTACGCCAACCTCCCCGCATCCGTCGCGTGCCGCATCGCCCACGCCATCCGCACCGGGTCTCTCGCACTCGCAATCGCCGTGTTCAGCAGCACCCCATCGCACCCGAGTTCCATTGCCACGCTCACGTCCGAGGCCGTGCCCACGCCGGCGTCCACGATCACGGGATAGTCCGGGTCGTTCTCCTTCAGGTATTCCAGGCAGATGCGGATGTTGTTCGGGTTCAGAATGCCCTGACCACTCCCGATGGGGCTGCCGGCCGGCATCACGCTCGCCGCACCCGCTTCCTTCAACCGCTTCGCCAGCACCGGGTCGTCGGAACTGTACACGAGCACTGTGAACCCTTCCTTCACCAGTTGCTCGGTCGCCTTGAGCGTGTCGAACGGGTCGGGCAGCAGCGTCCGCTTGTCGGCGAGGCATTCGAGCTTCACCCAGTTCGCGCCGGGGTTCTCCAACCCCTTCAGCAACTCGCGCGCGAGGCGGGCGTGGCGAATGGCGTCGTCCGCGCTGAAGCACCCCGCCGTGTTCGGCAGGATGGTCAGCTTGGCCAGATCGAGGTAGTCGAGAATGGAGTGACCGGCGGCGTCGATGAGCCGCTCGCGGCGGACGGCCACGGTAGTAACCTCGCACCCGCTGGCGGTCATGCACTCCCGCATCAGGTCGTAGGTGGCGAACTTGCCCGTGCCGGTGAACAGCCGGGAGCGGAAGGTGAACGGCCCGACGCGGAGCGGGGTGTCTGGGGTCATAGGAATCTTGGCCGCACGATGAAGACGAGAAGGCACGATCCGACGGAATCAGGAGGAAGCGAAAACAGAGAAGACGGACCGGATCTGAACTCTGTATGGTTCGAATCGTGTCTTCTCTGATCCCAATCGTGCGGCCAAACTCCGGCCCTACTCCTTCGACCGCTTCAGGTACTTGCCGTCCTCCGTCTGGACGACGATCAGTTCGCCCTCGGCGATGAAGCTGGGCACCTGCACGACGATGCCGGTTTCCAGGGTCGCGGCTTTCGTCTGGGCGGCGGCCGTCGCACCTTTGATTCCCGGCTCGGTCTCGGTCACCTTCAGCACCACCGTCTGCGGCAACTCCATGCTGAGCGCTTTGTCGTCGTAGAAGGTGATTTTGACGGTGTCATTCTCCCGCAGGTACTTCATCATGTCGCCCACCATGGAGGCGTTCAGCGACACCTGCTCGAACGTCTCCGAGTCCATGAAGATGAACTCGTCGCCGTCCTTGTAGCTGTACGTGTGGTCGCGGGTGTCCAGGTACACCACGTCCACCTTGTCGTCGGGTTGGACCCGCGTGTCGGTGATGCTGCCGTTCTTCAGGTTCTTCAGCTTCAGGTACAGGATGGCCCGCCAGTTGCCCGGCGTGTTCAGGTCGCGGTCCAGGCAGTAGTACAACTGCCCGTCCATGTTCAGCACCATCCCCCGCCGCACGTCGATCAACTTGGTCGCCGCCATCGGACGCCCTCCGGTGAATTCGGGTGGAGTGTCGGGAAAGGTTTAATCTAGCGGCCGGTGTCGGGCGCGAGAACCCCAGACTGAATGGACCTCACCCCCCGGCCCCCTCTCCATGAATGGAGAGGGGGTGTTCAACCCGCATAGCCGCGTCGTCTTCGCCGCGAGCGAAACGAGCGAAGACGGCTTCACGCTCCTTCCGTCGCGGCGAAGGACAGGACCGTCCGCCCCTTGAACACCCCCTCTCCTTGATGGAGAGGGGGCTGGGGGGTGAGGTCTTCTGATTCCTTCTCGCGTCCGGTACACTATCTCCGCTTTCCCCCCTGCCCCTCCCGGAGCCTCCCCCGATGCGCCGCTGGTCTCCGCTCCTGCTCGTCGCGCTCGTCGCGTCCCCCGCCTTCGCCCAGAAAGACCCCGCCACCGCCCTCGCCACCATGACCGCCGGCGACGGGCTGAAAGTCGAACTGTTCGCGTCCGAGCCGCTGCTCGTCAACCCCACCGCCATCGACGTGGACCACAAGGGCCGCGTCTGGGTGGCCGAGGCGGTGAACTACCGGCGGAAGAACTTCAACCGGCCGATCCTCCGCAAAGAGGGCGACCGCATCGTCGTGCTGACCGACAAGGACGGCGACGGGGCGGCCGACGACTCCACCGTCTTCTACCAGGGCGAGGAACTCTACGGCCCGCTCAGCGTGCTCGTCATTCCCACGACGAGCCGCGACCGCGAGGGAGCGGTGAAAACATCCCTTCGCGTACTCGTCGCACAATCCCCCGACATCCTCGAATTCACCTGCAAGGACGCCGACAAGCCGGTGGCCGACGGCAAGCCGACGAAGTTCCTCACCGGCTTCGGCGGGTTCGACCACGACCACGGCGTTCACGGCCTGCACATCGGGCCGGACGGCAAGCTGTACTTCACCGTCGGCGACAGCGGGGTGAAGGACTTGCAGAGCAGTGACGGCAAGGGGAAGAAGTGGAGCAGCAACGACAAGGACGTGCAGAAGGGGACCGTGTGGCGGTGCGACCTGGACGGCAAGAACCTGGAGCTGATCGCCCACAACTTCCGCAACAACTACGAGGCGTGCGTTGACAGCTTCGGCGAAATCTGGCTGTCCGACAACGACGACGACGGCAACCAGCAGACCCGCATCTGCTTCGTGTTCCCCGGCGGCAACTACGGCTACGGCCCGCGTGGTCCGGGCCAGACGCACTGGCACGAGGAGCAGCCCGGCATCGTCCACAAGACGCTCCGCACCGGGTTCGGCAGCCCGTGCGGGATTCAGTTCTACGAAGGCTCGCTGCTGCCGAAGGCGTACCACAACACGCTGATGCACGCCGACGCCGGCCCGCGGGAAGTGCGGGCGTTCACCCGCAAAGCGAAAGGAGCCGGGTATGAACTGGACAAAGCGCCGATGCTCACCAGCGCCGACGCCTGGTTCCGCCCGAGCGACGTGTGTACCGCCCCGGACGGCAGCGTGTTCGTGGCCGACTGGTACGACCCTGGTGTGGGTGGTCACGGCATGGGCGACCACACCCGCGGACGGATTTACCGCCTCACCCCGAAGGACCACAAGGGCTACAAGGTGCCGGAAGTGAAGCTAGACACCGTCGCGAACATCCTCAAGGCGCTCGATTCGCCGACCGCGTCCGTCCGCAGTCTCGCTCATGTTGGACTCGATGACTGGAGCAAGGCGAAGTCGGAAGAACTCGATACGCTCCTCAGTGCCGGTATTTCACGTCCGCTCGAGGCGCGGTTGAAGTGGGCGTTCGATCGTGACCTCCCAATCGACATCTTGAGGCACCTCTTTCGAGGGGATGAGCAATCCGCGGAGGTGGACGCTGCGAAGAAGAAATTCGAGGAGTGGAAGAAGTCCGCGAAGGGCAACGAGTTTCGGTTCGATCGCGCCCTCGGCTTGATCGGGCGTGTGATATTGAATACTCCAAATGAGTTTTCAGATCAGGATCTGCGATTGCCTCTGTTTCGCGCCATTTTGCCACCTTGGTTCATGCTTAAGGATGAGCTGGCAGATGCGTCGGAAGGGGCAAGGCGCGAAGAGGTGAAAGGCTTTGTGTTCGGAGAGAAGGTGAAGGTGCCTTACCTTGTCGAATGGCGTAGCGGCCTCCTACGCGAGGCCATTCTCTCGCTGAGACTGGAGGAACCCAAGCACATTCGTGTTGCGTTTTACAAACTCGCGAAAGCATACGACGGGTCGGACATCTTCTACCGGGCCGCGTTGAACATCGCCTGCGGCACCGACCCCGAACGCCGCGACAAGATCCTTGCCGACTTCGAGAAGCACTTCCCGGAGTGGAACGACAAGACCGCCGACCTCGTGTGGGAGCTGCGGCCGAAGTCGATGCTGCCGAAGATGGGAACACTGCTGACCGATGCCAAACTCACCGGCGCGCAGAAGGCCCGCATCGTGGACATCCTCGCGGCATCCGACGACCCCGCCGCCGGCAAGACGATGCTGGCGTTGCTCAAATCGGATGCCGCCGCCGAGGTGAAGGCGAAGGCGGTAGACAACCTCAAGCTGTTCCTGCCGACCAAGTGGAACGCCCTCACCAAAGGCGACGACCTGAAGACCGCCGTGACCGATTTGCTGGCCAACGACAAGACCGCTCCCGTCGGGCTGCAACTGGTCGCCGCCGCCAACTTCACCCCGGCCCTCGATGACGTGATCAAACTGGCCAGCACCGAGGCCAACCCTGTGCCCCTCCGCCGCGAGGCGGTGAAGACGCTCGGCAAACTGAAGGACGTGCGGGCGGTGGAAACGCTCATGGCCGTCGGTTCGCCGGAATGGGAGTTGTCGATTGCGTGCGTGCAGGCGCTGGCCGAACACCTGCCGAAGGGCGACAAGGGGAACGTCGCCGAGACGAAGGCTCTGGAGGCGTTGCAACGGGCCATCACCGCCAAGCCGGGCAAGGCAACGGCCGAACTGCGTCAGGCGGCGCTGGCCGGGCTTGTGGGCAGCCGCGGCGGCACGATCTGGCTGCTGGGCCTGAAAGAGAAGGGCGAGATGCCCGAGGAGTTGGTGTCCGACGCCGGCCGGCTGCTTCGCAACAGCCCGTTTCAGGGTGAACGCAACAAGGCGATGATCCTTTTCCCGCCGGCCGGCAAACTCGACCCGAAGAAGCTGCCCGCGGTGGCGGAGTTGGCGAAGAAGAAGGGCAACGCCGAGAACGGCAAGGCGCTGATGGCGAAGAGTCTCACCGGCGAAGCGCAGTGCCTGAAGTGCCACACGGTGAAGGGCGTCGGCGGGAGTATCGGCCCCGACCTGAGCATGATCGGCAAGAAGGGGAGCAAGGAGAACATGTACGACAGCCTGTTGTCACCGAGCAAAGCCATCGCGGACCAGTACGTCTCGTGGCGACTGGACAGCGAGGACGGGCAGAGCGTGACCGGCCTGCTCGTGGAGGAGACGCCGGCCAAGATCACCGTCCGTGACGCCAACGGCAAGGACTACACGTTCGCCACGAAGGACGTGACGAAGAAGAAGGACGCGAAGAGCATCATGCCGGAGGACGTCATCAAGGCGTTCAGCGAGGACGAGCTGGTGGACGTGGTCGAGTACATGATGACGCTGCAAACACCGTCGCTCACGCCCGACACGTGGCACATCGCCGGCCCGTTCCCGGCCGACGGCGACAAGGCGCTCGACGTGAAACTCGACCCGGAGACGAAGCCGTTCGCCGACGTGAAATGGAAGACGATCCGCGGCGACACGAAGGGGTACTTCGACATGGCCGCGTTCCACGGCAAAGAGGCGGTGGACAGCCTCAGCTACCTGCACCGCGTGATCGAAAGTCCGGCCGATCAGGAGGTGACGATCCTACTGGGCACCGACGACGGCTGCCGGCTGTTCGTGAACGGCGAGAAGGTGTTCGGGCACGAGAACCACTTCGCCGCCACGCCCGCCAAGGACAGCGTGAAGGTGAAGCTGAAGAAGGGGGCGAACGCCGTGCTGCTGAAGGTGAACAACGGCAGCATCCCGCACGGGTTCTACTTCACCATCGAAGGCGGGGTGGATTTGAAGCTCGGGAAGTGACGAGCCTGGAACCGGGAACGGAGTGACCGGGTGGCATCCAACCCACCCGGTCACTCCGTTCCCGGTTCCACTCGGTCGGCGATCACATGCCCGCCAGTTGCCGGAACTGTTCCAGCGACGTGGCGTCGAGGGCGTGGTCGATCCAGGTGTCGAGCGTGGCCACGTCCGCACAGGTGCGAATGGCCTGTGCCACTTCCGGCGGCACCGGTCCGTACCGCTTGGACAGCATTCGCAACAGGGATTCCACCTTCCCTTCCGCCTTCCCTTCCGCCTTCCCCTGGGTCAACCCCTGGGCCATCGCCTTTGACTCCACCTCGGCCTCCCGCCGCCCGAGTTCCCGTGTGAGGGCACGCTCGAGGATTTCGGCGAAAACGGACGACTCCTCCATAACGATGTCTTCCACGGCCTTCCTCCATTCGGTCACGCGGTTCGTCTTCTGAGCGAACACCTGGGCCAGCGCGAAATCCCCCCGCCGTCGCGTGTCGGGTTCGGCGGCGGCAATCGCCCGCCACCGTTGAATGATATCGTCGTCCCCGCCGCGGAGCATGAGCGGAACGAACGCCAACAGCTCGGGCGGGGCGGTGCCGGCGGCAATCTCGTCCAACACCGCCGCGGCGTCAACGGCGGACAGGTTCCGCTCGACCGGGCGTAGCGTCCACTCGGCCGACCCGACCGCGTACGAGCGGGCGGAGTCGCCCCGCCCGGTCAGGTTGAGGACCACCGCGAGCAACTCGTAGCGGTCGCCCGGCAGGGCGGCCGGCTTGACCGTCAGCCAGAGCAGCCCGCCGGCGAGCGACAGCCGCCCGCCCATCAGCGGGTCCGGCTGAGTCTGCACCTCCACCAGTGCCGCCACCGGCACCCCGCCGCGGGTGTCGTCCACCAGTTCGGCGATCAGGTCGCACAGCCGCTCGCGCGTGTTCGGCAGGGTGAGTTGGGTGGGCAGCCACCGCACGAACCGCGGGGCGTCGGTGGCGAGCAGCCAGCGGAACAGCCGCCCGCCGGCCTGCGCCAACAGGTGGCGGGCCAGTTGGTCGTAGCGGGTGACGTGCGGGGGCGGGGGCGAGTTGGGCGTGCCTGGGTTCATTTCCCCCGCTCCTTCAGCCGCTTCACCGCCTCTCGTGCCTCCCGCGTGACGCCCGACGCCCCCGCGCCGCCGGCCAACTTCTCCAACACCGCCCTCGCCGACGGGCCGCCCACCCGCTCCAGCACCTCCACCGCCCGCAACAGCCGCAGCCGCTCCGGGTCTGTCTCCTCGCCGTCCAGCGCCTGCAACAGCCGGCGGATGCGCTCGCCCTGTTCGGCACTCGCGTCAGCTTCCGCCTCCCTCAGCGCTTCGGCCGCCAGGTCGCCCCACCGCCGCAACTGCTTCTCGGCCGCTTCCCGCACTTTGAAGTCGCGGTCGCCCAGGTCGGCCACGGCCGCCTTCACCCGGTCGGCCGGCGGGGCGCTCACCGGGCGGACGACCTCCGCCAGCAACGGCACGGCCACATCGGGCTTGGCCACCAGTCCGGCGAGCGCCCGCCCCGCCGCCTTCGCGTCGGTGTTCGCCAGCGCCACCCACAGCGCGTCGCCCGGCTCCACGTCGGCGGTCGGCGGCAGTTTCAATGCCGCGTCCACGTCCCACACGAGGGCGGTGCCGTCGTCGTGCGCCGAAATCAGCCGCTTGCCGTCCGGGGTGAACGCCAGCCCGACCACGAGCGACTTGCACTCGGCCAGCACGACGGCGTTGCGGTCGGCCCGCGGGTCGGTGGTGTTCCGCAGGGCGATCCGCCGTTGCGTGCGGGTGGTGGTGGCGAACCACTCGCCGTCGGGGCGGAAGGCGGCGTGCCGGGTGGTACTCCACTGCCGCGGTTCGCGGAAGCGGATGCCGCCGTCGGCCGCGTCGTACACCGTCACCCGCCCGCTCGCCCAGAACGCCGCCACCCGCCCGCCGTCGGCGGAGAACTGCACCTGCGCGCGGGGGAACGTCGGCCCTTCGTCATCACTGTCCCACCGCGACCGGCTGAAGCGGTTGTCGTCTTGCGTGTCGAAGTCGGTCGCCGGCAGTTCGGCCGTCGTCCGCTCCTTCCCGCTCGCCAGCTCGTACACCTTCAACTCCTTCTTGCCGAATACCGCCAGCGCCCGCCCGTCGTCGGAAAAGGCGACCGCCGCCGACGCCTCGGCCGTTCGCACCCGCCGGCCGGTGCCCGCGTCGAACACGCCGGCGAAGGTGCCGCCGGCCGCGTACACCCGCTTGCCGGTGGCGTCGAACCGCACGCACACCGGCGGGGCGGCGAACTCCTGCGGCCACGCCGTGCCGGTGCCGGTGGCCGTGTCGTAGGTGAACACCTTGCGGTCTTTGCCGTCGTACTCCACGCTCGTGGTCCCGTCCGCACTGACGGCGAGAACAGACGTGCCCCGAGCGTTCGCCCGTGCGGTGCGCTCCGCCACCAGCTTGCCGTCGGCGGCGTACACCCGCACGGCGCGGTCGGCGTGCCGCACGCTCACGGTGCCGTCGGACGCCACGCCAATGCCCACGCCGGCCGCGTACTGCCCGTCGAAGCGGTACACCGTCTTGCCCGTGTGCGGGTCCCACACCACCGGCGGGCGGTCGTGGAACACGTCCACGCACCGGGCGGCCGACCGCGAGTACCGCAGGATTCGCAGGCCGCTCCGCTCGTGGGCCGGTTCGACGGGGGTGAGCGACCCCTTCGCGTCGTACACGCCCACGCCGGCCCGCACGATGGTTTTGCCGTCCGCGGCGAAGGTGAAATCGTCCGCCGCGTCCACGCTCGCGCCGGTCGGCTCGCTGAACCCGTCGGCCGCCAACTCGAACGTCATCGCCCCGCGCTCCCACCCGGCGATCACCTTGCTGCCGTCCGGGGCGGGCACCAGCGGGGAGTACGCCCGATACCGGCTGGGGGCGAAGGCGACCCGCTCGCCGCTGCCGGCGTCGTAGGCGGCGATGCCGCGGTCCCACCCGTGGAACAGCCGCTTGCCGTCGGCCGACATCGCCCACTGGTCGCTCGACGACGTGCCGCGAAAGTCGCGGGTGCCCACTGCCGTCGGGTCGGTGATGTCGGCCAGGACCGCACACGAATACCCGTTGGTGTCGCGGAATTTGACCAGCACCCGTTTGCCGTCGGCGGCGGGCGACAGGATCTCGGGCGACGAGCCGTAGTTGGACACGTCGAACCCGGCCGCCACCTTGCCGCTGATCGGGTCGCGGACCTCCACCCGCTTGGCGGACGGGGTGAACAATAAATGCCGGCCGTCGGGCAGGAACCGTAGTTGGGCGGATGGGAAGTCTTTCAGGTAGCCGGGGGTGACGTCCTGTTTCTTGTCCAGGTCGAACACAGTCACGATGCCGTCGACGGGGCGGGCGAGGAGGCGGTCGTCGTCGGACAGGACGACCCACTCGGGGGCGGCGCGGTGTCGGCGGGTGGGGTCGCCGAGGCGGGCGACGGCACCGGGCGGGAGGGCGAAGCCGTTGCGATCGACGGCGGGGGCGGGCGGGCCGTGCGGCTCGTCGGGCGGGCCGCCGGCGACCAGCAGGGCGAGCAGGGCAACCGAGTTCAGCATACCAAGCCCTCGGACGGGGCGGCGGCCGTGAGGGGGTGAGGCGACGGCCGGCAACGGGATGACGGGTGAATCGTACCCGGACTCACGGAGCGGAGGGAAGGGCGAAGTGCGAACGGGATGTGCTTCCCGACTCGGGCGGATGGTTTCGTTCCACCGCCCCCCCACCCTCCGCTGGAATCATTTCCCGAACGTGGAAGATCCCATGCCGGCCAAGCACTTACGGCGAATCTGGCGACCACAACCGGGGACGAAAATCATCGCCCACTCTCCCCGCCCCAACGGTGCGACAGCACCTCACCTGCGCTTCGCCGCGGCCGTGAGCGCGCTCGCTTCCGGCTCTTCGCCCACTCGGCGAGCAGCTTGCGGGCGCTGACGTGGTCGGCCAACCGCATCGCCTCCACCGCCCGCTCGCACGCCACCACCGCCGGCGACTTCACCTCCGCGAACCGCTTGCGCAACTCCGCCGCCCCGTCGTCCGGGTGCGCCGCGACCAGCCGCACCGCCGCGAACGCTTTCACCGCGTCGTCGCCGGTCAACGCCTTCCACGCCGCCTCCCACCCGGCGGCGTCCGGCGTGGCGGGCGTGGTCAACACGCCCTTCACGTCCCACAGGATGACCGGCCCGTCGGCCGACTCGCTCGCCAGCGACCGCCCGTCCGGGCTGAACGCGAGCGACAACGCCGGCCGTTTCAGCCCGCTGAACGTGTGCCGCTTCTGGCCGGTGGCCAGTTCGTACAGTTCGATGACACCCACACCAACGCGATGCCGTCCGGATACCTCCGCTTCAGTCTTTACTCTGAGGCTGTGGATGCGGTAACGTATCGGAACGATTGACAACGCCGAGGGCCACGGATGGCCAAGCAGAATGCCGATCCGAACATCACGAATTATCAGCGTCTCTCGCCGGCTCAGCAGGCGTTAGTTGGGGGTGTCGTCACCCAACTCTTGCAACCGATCCATACGACTCTTCACAGCCAAACGCCCCCTTTCGGCGCGGAGTTTGTCCAGGCGTTCGGGTCTGCCCTCGTCGTCCACCACGCCCTTTCGGATCGGCATCTGTCGAAGGAGAACTTCGAGTACGCGATGGTGCGGGCGATGAGGTTGAGCGGCCAGAACGCGACGCACGGCCCGCCCGGACACGCGGGCCACGATGTGGAGGTGAATGGCGAGGCGTTTTCTCTCAAGACACAAGCCGATCAGGGCATCAAGCGGTCCGTCATCCACATTTCGAAGTACATGGAGTTGGGAAAAGGGACGTGGACTGACGCGGACAGTTTGCGAGTGCTTCGCGATGGCTTTTTGAAGCACCTTGGACTTCCCCACGGATTGTGGACAGCGTTTAGCGGTGGGGTCGGTTGTGCGTCCTCTCGTACTCGGCCGGGGCGACGTACCCCAGCGCGGAGTGCCGGCGGACGCGGTTGTAGAACACCTCGATGTATTCGAAGATGCTC
>JANNVG010000630.1:0-2339 GCA_031414395.1 Fimbriiglobus sp. | reverse complement strand
CGGCGAGCACGCCGCGGCGTGGTCCAAGAACAACTCGGCTGGCACGGTGAACAAACAGCAGATCGAAGAGGCCATGCGCCGCACGCTCGAACCCTTTGAGCGATCAACGGGCGAGAATCCCTACGCCATCCAGCACGACCTGCAGGAAATGATGCAGGACCTGGTCGGCATCGTGCGGACCGAGCCGGAGATGGTGAAGGCCCTCGACGGCTTGAGGGGGTTGAACGAGCGGACGCGGACGGTGCGGGCGGTGGGCAACCGCGAGTACAACCCCGGCTGGCACACGTGCATGGACCTGCGCAACCTGATGCTCGTGAGCGAGGCGGTGACGCGGGCGGCCATCGAGCGGCGGGAGAGCCGCGGGGCGCAGTTCCGCGACGACTTCCCGGCGAAGGACGACGCCCAGTTCGGCACGCGGAACACCGTCATCTGGCAGGCCGACGACGGCGGGATGCGCCTGCGGTGGGAGGCGATCCCGGACATGCCGGCCGACCTGAAGGCGGCCGTCGAGGAGCAGAAGTAACGCGCGAGTAGCCGCGGAGCGGCGACCGACGTTAGCCAGGGGTGACGGAGCGAAGCGACGGAACCCCTGGACAGGCAGCAACCGTACAAGCCCCGGAGGGGCGGCAGAATCTGTCACCCCTCCGGGGTTCGGGAGAAAGGCAAGCGGTCCAGGGGTTTGCTCGCCTTCGGCTCGCCGTACCCCTGGCAAACATCGGTCGCCGCTCCGCGGCTCCACGCTACGGATTCGTCCCATGACCCAGCAAGCCACCTTCCGCATCTGGCGGACGGCCGACGCCGGCGGCAAGTTCCACGACTACCCGGTGACCGTCACCGAGGGCATGGTGGTGCTCGACGCGGTACACCAGGTGCAGGCCGAACACGCCCAGGATTTGGCCTGCCGGTGGAACTGCAAGGCGGGCAAGTGCGGGTCGTGTTCGGCCGAGATCAACGGCAAGCCGCGGCTCATGTGCATGACCCGGCTGGCCGACCTGCCGCTCGACGAGCCCGTCACCGTCGAGCCGATGCAGGCGTTCCCGACGATCAAGGATCTGGTCACGGACGTGTCGTGGAACTACCGGGCGAAGCTGTCGGTGAAGCCGTTCCGGCCGCGGAAGCCGGACGCCCCCGACGGCACGTGGCGGATGACCCAGGACGACGCCGAGCGGGTGCAGGAGTTCCGCAAGTGCATCGAGTGCTTCCTGTGCCAGGACGTGTGCCACGTGCTGCGGGACCACCACAAGCACGAGCAGTTCGTCGGCCCGCGGCATCTGGTCCACGCCGCCATGCTGGAGATGCACCCGCTCGACGAGGCCGACCGGACGGCCGACCTGAAGTCGGCCCACGGCATCGGGTACTGCAACATCACTAAGTGCTGCACGAAGGTGTGCCCGGAGCACATCACCATCACGGATAATGCCATCATCCCGCTCAAGGAGCGGGTGGTGGACGACGCCTACGACCCGGTGATGAAGCTGATCAACCTCGTGATCCGCCGCAAGTGATCGGTTGCTGGAGCCGGCCTCTGTGAGGCCGGTCGGACCGGCCTCGCAGAGGCCGGCTACAGATGACATGTCGCCTCGGAGGTGCGCCGTGTTCGACCTGAAGCCGCTGTCCGCCGCCGGGGTGCCCGCCGCCCTGGAGAAGGCGTCCCGCTACCGCCTGCTCAACCAACCGGAGCAGGCGGAGAGCATTTGCCACGACGTGCTGCGGGTGGACCCGGACCACCAGGAGGCGGTGATCGCCCTGTTGCTGGCGATCACTGACCAGTTCGGCGACCCGCGACCGTCGTCCCCGCAGTCCGCCCGCGCCCTGCTCCCCCGGATGCACGGCGAGTACGACCGGGCGTACTACGCCGGACTGATCTGCGAGCGGCTGGCCCTGGCCCGGCTGCGGTCGGGCTTGCCGAACGCCGGCGAAACCGCCTACGACTTCTTCCGCGAGGCGATGGCCCACTACGAGCGGGCGGAGGCCGTCCGCCCGGCCGGGAACGACGACCCGCTGTTGCGGTGGAACAGTTGCGCCCGTGTCATCGAAGCCAACCCGGACGTCCGCCCGCCCGCCGCCGAATCGGACACCGGCGTACTCGGCGACTGACGGTCGGTGCCGCGAGCCGAACGGCACCTTCGGGTGGCCGACTCTCGCCGAGAGTCGGCCACCCGGTCGAACCGGCCTCACAGAGGCCGGCGTCGTCGCGGCGGATGAGCATGGCGTGAACCAATGGGGGAAAAGTAGGGCGGGCGAGCCGGCGCCCCGCCGGCGACCCCCGCCACCCGTCACCGAGGCGGGGGTCGCCGGGCGGCGCCCGACTCGCCCGCCCTACTCCCGTAGGAACGCCA
>JANNVG010000629.1:0-6452 GCA_031414395.1 Fimbriiglobus sp. | reverse complement strand
GTTGTAAGTGTCCCGGGTACGGGTGTGACCGGGTGTCCTGTCCCCCCCCCGGCACCCCGGTTCCCTTTCCCAGGCCCACCGAACTTTTGCCCGGTTCGCCGCGTCTGCCCTCCGTCCGCAGGCTGCGTGGCTTGTTTCTTCCGCCGCCGGTGCGAACAATAGGCATCGCCTGAATGAACCGCCCCACTCCGGCCCGATTCGGCCGCGGCGACTTCGGTGCGAACTTGCAGGGGGGACCAAGCCCGTGAGCTCCTACGCCTCGATGTGCGACGACTTCGGTGTCACCACCTACCTGGCCAGCAAAGTGGAGTTGCCCACTAGCCGGGATACGGTGCTGCACTTCTTCGACTCGGTGCGGAAGCTGTATCCGAAAATGACCGACTTCGAGAAGCGGGACGGCAACGAGTACAACCTGGAAGAAGACCGCGACGGCGGCAGCTATCGGTTCGTGAACATCGACGGCCGCCGCTTGTCCAGCGGGTTCGTCAACCCGCCGACGCTGGACGACGCCGACGCCCAGAACGAGAAGCTGCTGGAGATGGCCCCGTACCATCTGGGCATTCACCCCATCGACACCGACGCCCTCGACGTGCTCTTCTACTTCGACCTGATGTACCAGGGCAACCACGACGAAATCGTGACCGAAGCCCTGGCCGCCGACGGGCCGTTCGACGGCCTGTTCAAGCTGGACGGCGCGCGGGTGCTGAACTACCAGCCGAGCCTCATGGTCTCCCTCGACGACGGCTGCCAACTGCAAGCCCGACTGAGCATCGAGACCCGCACGAGCGCTTACCAGGTGCGGACCGGCAACTTCCCCGACAGCCCGATCACGGTGTACTTCACCATCCGGCAGTTCTGGGGTCGCCAGCCGTTCAAGAGCTACCACGAGAGCTACGTGAACCAGCGGCGGATCATCGACGACCTGGTGACGGAACACGTGGTGCCGAAGATCATCACCCCGCTGCGGCAGGCCATCGGGGCGAAAAGCTGACTGGTGAACCGGCGGCGTGAGCCGCCTGGGTGTCTGCAACCCAGGCGGCTCACGCAGCCGGTTCACCGTTTGAACGCCGCCCTCACTTCCTTCACCCCCCGCGTGTTGAACACCTCGTCCTTCGTCAGCCACCCGCGGCGGGCGACATCGATGCCGAACCGCGTCAGTGCCAAGTCCCCCGTGCTGTGCGCGTCGGGGTTAATGACGATCATCACGCTGAGTTCCTTCGCCCGCTTGACGTAGGTCCAGTCGAGGTCGAGGCGGCTGGGCTGGGCGTTGATTTCGATCATCTTGCCGTGGTCGGCGGCGGTGCGGATGACGCGGTCGAGGTCGATCTTGTACCCCTCGCGGCGGAGCAGGAGTCGGCCGGTAGCGTGCCCGAGCATGGTGGTCGCGGGGTGTTGAAGGGCCTTGCACACGCGAGCGGTTTGCTCGTCTTCAGTCAGCGTGAAGTGGGTGTGGACGCTCGCCACCACGTAGTCGAACCCGGCCAGCAGGTCGTCGTCGAAGTCGAGCGAGCCGTCGGGCAGGATGTCGCTCTCGGTGCCCTTGAAGATGTGGACGCCCTTCAGCTTCTTGTTCAGCGCGTCGGCCTCGGCCCACTGCTTCCGCACGCGGTCGGGGGTCAGCCCGTTCGCCACGTTCAGCGACTGCGAGTGATCGCCCACGCCGAAGTATTCCCACCCCAGCGCCTTGGCCGCGAGTGCCATGTCTTCGAGTGTGGCGGTGCCGTCGCTCGCTACCGTGTGGTTGTGAAACACCCCGCGGAGGTCGGCCAACTCCACCAGCTTCGGCAGCTTCTTCGCCTCGCCCGCCTCCACCTCGCCGGTGTCTTGTCGCAACTCCGCCGGGATGAGTGGCAACCCGAGTGCCTTGTACACCTCCGCTTCCGTCTTCGCCGGCACCAGTTTCGTCTCGCTGCCGAGGCTGAACTCGTTGAGCGACCACCCGCGTTCGATGGCCCGCTGACGCAGGCGGATGTTGTGCTCCTTGCTGCCGGTGAAGTGCAGGATGGCGAACGGGAACTGCTCGTCGGACACCACGAGTAGGTCCGAGTTCAGCGTGAGTGCCTTGCCGTCGGCCTTCAGTTGCACCACCACGGAACACTTCGTCGGCCCCTGGCCGGACACCTGAACCACCTCGGGGAACTTCGCAAACGCCGCCGTTACGCCTTCCGGGTCGGCACTGCTGGCGACGATGTCGATGTCTTTCGTAGTGTCGCGCCGGCGGCGGAGGCTGCCGCACACCTCGGCACGGATGACGCCCGGAGTCGCTCGCAGCCGCGCGAGCAGCGCTTCCGCGACCGGCTCGGCCTGATCGATCCGCACCCGCTGGCCGACGGTGTCGAGGAACTTGATCCCGGCGAGGATCTTGTCCTGCGTCTTCTCGCCGAAGCCTTTCAGCTTGGCCACCTCTCCGGCGTCGCACGCGGCTTTCAACTTGGCGACGGAGTCGATGCCGAGTTCCGCGTGCATCGCCTTCACCTTCTTCGGCCCGATGCCCGGCAGCCGGAGGATGTCGAGCAACCCCGGCGGCACCGACGCGCGCAGCTCCTCCAGGTACGGCAGCCGGCCGGTGTTCACAAGCGTGGTGATCTTCTCGGCGAGGGCGTCGCCGATGCCGCGGATGTCGCCGAGTTTGCCGGCGGACACGGTCGATTTGAAGTCGCCCTGGAACTGCGAGAGGAGGCGTGCGGCGTTGGTGTATGCCCGCACGCGGAAGTCGTTTTCGCCGGTGAGCTGTAACAGCACGCCGATCTCGTCGAGCGCGGCGGCGACGTCGTCTTTCGTCATGGCTGTACCCCTGGGTGAGGGGTAACGTACCACGAGCCGGAAGCGTGTGCGACGGGGGTTGGAGATACCCCGTCGCGCACGCTTGCGGCTCGTCGGTGGGCGCTAAGCCGCGATTCGCACGTTCGCGGCCGTCCGCTGGGCGTGCAGCACGATCTCCAACCCGTTCACGATGCGGTCCCCGCCGCGGCCGTCGATCAGCCGCCGGCCACAGCGGGTCATGCCCATCCGCTCGATGGGGTCGTTCAGCACCAGTGCCACCGCCTCGGACAATTGCGCCTGGGTCACGTCGGTGGCCTTGCCCATGAAGGTGCCGACGCCCTCGTCGTCCATCCGCTTCGCGTTCAGCAAGTGCCGGTTCTCGCTCGGCAGCATGAGTTGCGGGATGCCGACGCAGCACAACTCCAGCGCCCAGGTGTCGCCGCTCGTCAGGGCGAAGTGGCTCCGCACCAGCCGCGTCATCAGCTCCTTCACCTCCGTCAGCACTTCGACCTTGCCCTTCGACGCCGCGGCGAAGTCCTTGATCTCGTCGTACCGCGCGTGGTGGGTGCGGAGCACAACGCTCACCTTGGCCACGCCTTCCATCCCCAGCAGTTGTTCGGTGCGGGTCAGCGCTTGGTCGGAGTGGTCGTCGTCCCCGAACGCGACGAGCGCCCGGTACGGCCCCGGTTGTTCGGTCGCTCGAATCGTTCGCTGTCGGCGGAACACGCCACGCACCAGGGCGAACCGCTGGCCGAGCAGCAGTTGCGTCCCACGGTCCACGCGGTACGGCTTCGCACCGGGGGCGAGGAACGGGTTCACCACCAGCTTACTCGGGTAGCGCATCGTCGGCTCGGCGTCGATGGCGATCACCCGCGTGCCGGTGTCGCCCAGCGCCGCGAGGTACTCGGCGTTCGCGTCCTGGCTGGCCACCACCACGGCCGAGGCGTTCAGCCGCCGCACTTCGGCAATCGTCGCCGCCAGGTCGTCGCTCCCGCCCACCGGCGCGTCCGCCGCGATCCAGTCGTTGTTCGCCCGGTGGATGGTCGTCGCCAGCCCGAGCGGGTCGAGGTAGCTGAGGAAGTACGTCCCCCGCCGCCGCCGCTGCATGGCCGCGGCGAGTGACAGGCACTGATAGAACCGCTCATACCCCAGGTCGGGGGTGGCGTCACAGCGAAACAGAATCGGCCCACGCTTCACATCCATGCGAGCGCACCTCGAGTGTCGGTGTGGGTGCGGGCGCGGACCAACCACCCCTCGGCAGTCGGGCCACGAACTCACCCTGAATGTCCGACCGGATGGTGCGACGGGGAACAGCCCGCGGGCCGCAAGAACGCGACGCGATGGGCGGGCACGCCCGACCGACGACACCTCTTCTCCGGGGGGTCGAGTGCGACCCCTGGGGGCGTGCGACAGTCTTCTGTAGCCGGGGTCTGTGACCCCGGACCGGCCTCACAGAGGCCGGCTACAGGAGGTGTCGAGTCGCCCCTGTGCGCCGTTCCAACTGGGTTCCGGTCCAGTCGGATCAGCGGCGACGTTCGGGGTTCCGGTCCCGTCCGTCGCGGGCGGATGCTAACTCGGATTTCGAAACGGCCACAACCCCACTTTGCCCGCCGCACCCCTGGAAACTCAGCTTTTCGGGTCGGGGAACCCGTTCTATATGGAACGGTTACAACGGTCGGTAAATTCCACTTGGCCGGGTTGTAAGAGTTGCTATGTTCGGCCCCGTTCGCGGGTGGCAACAGGCCGCCCGCCCGATGGGGGAACCCGACATGGATCAGAACAAACCTCGCCTCGGCCGCGGACTCGACGCGCTGCTCGGGGCGGTGAACGGCGGCGGCGTGCTCGGCATCGGCACGACCGTGGGCAAGGTGCGGCTCGACCAGATCCACCACAACCCGTACCAGCCCCGCAAGCGGTTCGACGACGACGAGTTGAAGCAACTGGCCGACAGCATCCGCGTTCACGGCGTGCTGCAACCGCTGGTGGTGCGGCAAGCCGGCGAAAACTATCAGCTCATCGCCGGCGAGCGGCGGCTGCGGGCGGCCACGATGGTCGGCCTGCCCGAAGTGCCAGTGCACGTGGTCGGGTTCGACGACCAGCAGGTGTTCGAGGCGGCGCTCGTCGAGAACATTCAGCGGTCCGACCTGAACCCCATCGAGAAGGCGACGGGCTTCAAGGACTACCTGGACAAGTACGGCATCACGCACGAGGCGCTCGGCCAAAAGCTCGGGCTGGATCGGTCGAGTATCAGCAACCTCGTCGGCCTGCTCAACCTGCCGGGCGAGGTGCAAGACGCCGTGCGGCTCGGGCAACTGTCTCTCGGGCACGCCAAGGTGCTGAAGGGCGTGGCCGACCACGAGAAGCAGACCATCCTGGCCCGCGAGGCCATCTTCAAGCACCTCTCGGTTCACGCGCTCGACCTGCTCTGCCGCGAGGCGAAGGCGGACGTGGCGGCCGAGAAGACCGGGGAGAAGCCCGTGCGGCTGGCGGTGGAAAAGACCGCCCACGTGCAGAGCCTGGAGGACGACCTGCGGCAGCGGCTGGCCACGCGGGTGGAGATCCGGGTGAAGGCGAAGGAGAAGGGGCAGATCGTGATCGGGTTCGACTCGAACGACGACTTCGAGCGGATTATGGCCGCCCTCTCGAAATGACGGCCGGCCGCGAGCGAATGACCGAACGAGCCGGAAATCCACAAACGAGCCGCGACCGCCAGGGAGCGGGGGTTAAAGTCTTCCCACAAACGAGCCGCGACCACCAGGGAGCGGGGGTTGAAGTCTACCGCTCCCTGGCGGTCGCGGCTCGTTCGTCAATCATCCCCGCGGCCCTTGCGGGCCGGGTTCGCCAGGAAGGGGTAGAATGCCAATAGACCGACGGAGGTTCGCCATGCGGAAGTTGCTCGCGGTGTTCGTGCTGGGGCTGGTGGTCGGAACTGCAGTCGCCGAGAAGCCGACCCCGACCGGCCACGTGTCCGACGCCGGCAAGTTCTCGGTCGTGTTCCCGGCCAAGCCGTTGAAGTTGGACGCCGACAGGCAGGTGGCCACGGCCGGCGGCAACCTGACCGTCGTTACGTCGAAGTACGAGTCGGGTGCAGTGGTCTACTCGGTGACGTACACCGACTACCCGGAGTCGTTCAAGGAGGTGAGTGCCGCCGAGCTTCTCAAAGGCGTGGTGAGCGGCATGAAAGGGGCGGACGGGCAGGTGTCGAGCGACGAAAAGTTCGACGTGACGGGCGGGGCCGGACGGAGCGTCAGCATCACCGCCGGTGACAACGTGGTGCGGGCGAAAATCTACCTGACCGGCCGGCGGTTGTACCTGGTGCAGGTGAGCGGCAAGAAGGACGGCACGAAGGGTAAGGCGGCCGACGACTTCCTGGCCAGTTTCAACCTGACAAAGTGACGCGAACCCGCGCTGCCGTTCGGTTGTCCAGTTCGTAGGCTATGTGAAGCGGGGTGTAGCTCAGCCTGGTAGAGCGCTTGGTTTGGGACCAAGAAGTCGCAGGTTCAAATCCTGTCGCCCCGACTAACACGGCCCCCGGAGCCTTCTCCGGGGGCCGTGTTCGTTTCCACTGTAGCCGGCCTCTGTGAGGCCGGTCTGATCCGGCCGCACAGAGGCCGGCTACAGGAAGGCAGGTGCCGTCATGCGGCAGCTCGCCAGCATCCAGACCGGCAACCCCCTCGCACCGATCCCGA
>JANNVG010000628.1:0-2802 GCA_031414395.1 Fimbriiglobus sp. | reverse complement strand
GCGGAACAGTCCGGACGGAATCCCCCTTGAACACCCCCTCTCCCAGGGGAGAGGGGGACGGGGGGTGAGGTCTCTGATGCCGACACCCCCCTCTCCCCTGGGAGAGGGGGACGGGGGTGAGGTCTTCGACACCGCTCAGCGTATTGGTTTCGCCCCGGCCACTCCGTAGGGTGGGACCGACGGGCGCTCCGCCCGGCGCACCACCCCCACCCGAGCCGCCGTTATGCCGCGCCGCCTGCTCCCCCTCTTCGCCGTGCTGTGCGTCGCCCCGGCGTTCGCCGCCGACCCGCCGCCCGTCCTCGCCGCCATCGACAAGAAGATCGACGCCGAGGCCGCCGACCTGCTGAAGCTGTACACGCACCTGCACTCGCACCCGGAGCTGTCGCTGCAAGAGAAGGAGAGTGCGGCGCGAATGGCGGCGGAGTTGGAGAAGCTCGGCTTTGAAGTGACCACGAAGATCGGCGGGCACGGGGTGGTGGGAGTGCTGAAAAACGGCAGCGGGCCGACGGTGTGGGTGCGGGCCGACATGGACGC
The DNA here is from genome assembly GCA_031414395.1 of Fimbriiglobus sp. Lineage (GTDB taxonomy): Bacteria > Planctomycetota > Planctomycetia > Gemmatales > Gemmataceae > JALHQU01. The sequence continues at coordinate 2,268 of JANNVG010000628.1, read as the reverse complement.
CCTGCCGGTGACGGAACAGACCGGCCTGGAGTACGCCAGCAAGGTGAAGGCGAAGGACCGCGGCGGGAACGAGGTGGGGGTGATGCACGCCTGCGGGCACGACATCCACATGACCTGTTTTGTGGGCACCGCCCGCACGCTGGTGGCACTGAAGAAGGAGTGGGCGGGCACGCTGGTGATGGTGGCGCAGCCGGCCGAGGAGATCGGCGCGGGCGCCCGCATGATGATCGAGGACGGCCTGTTCAAGAAGTTCCCCAAGCCCGACTTCTGCCTCGCCCTGCACGCCGACGCACAGCTCCCCGTGGGTCAAATCCACTACACCGAGGGGTTGGCGATGGCCAACGTGGACACGGTGGACCTGACCATCAAAGGGAAGGGCGGGCACGGGGCGGCCCCGCACAATTGCATCGACCCCATCGTGCTGGCGGCGCACGTGATCGTCGATTTGCAGACCATCGTGAGCCGCGAGGTGGAGCCGGGCGAGCCAGCGGTGGTGACGGTCGGCAGCATCCACGCCGGCACCAAGCACAACATCATCCCGAACGAGGCGAAGCTGCAAATCACCGTGCGGAGCACGACCGACAAGACCCGCGACAAGGTGCTGAAGGCCATCGAGCGGATTGCCAAGGGGCACGCCGACGCCGCCCGCGCGCCGGCCCCCGAGATGAAGGTGAACCTGGACGAGTTCTGCCCGCTGCTGAGCAACGACCCGAAGCTGACGAAGCGACTGGTGACGCTGTTCGGCACGGTGCTGGGGCCGGAAAACCTGGTGCCGCGGAAGACGATCATGGGCGGGGAGGACTTCAGCCGGTTCGCGTCCACGGGAGCGCCGATCTGCATGTACTTCCTGGGCACGATTGACCCGGAGAAGTTCGCGGCGAGCAAGAAGGACGGCGGCAAGCCGCTGCCGACCGCGCACAACGACGGGTACGCCCCGCAGCCCGCCCCGAGCATCCGAATGGGCGTGCGGACCATGACCCTGGCCGTCATGGACCTGATGCCGACGAAGTGAGGCGGGTACAATGTCGGGATCGACCGCGATCACACGGGAGGCCGATCATGGCCTACGGCGACTTCACCCTGGAGCTGGCACTCGCGCGGCTCGGCCTGTCTCGCTCGACCGCACCTCTGTTTCCGGCGGCGGTGCCGGTCGCGGTTCCGGATTGGCTCACGCAGTACCTTGCCCGCAACACGCCGATCTCGCTGTCGAACGAGAAGGCCCGGAGTGAGTCGCTCATCGCCCCGGTGCTGTCCGCCGTGCGGGAGACGAGCGGCGACCGCATCGCCGTCTTCTCAGGCCCGCAGTTCAACGTGGACCCGATCCGCGGGCTGGTGGGCGAGTGCGACTTCCTGCTCACCCTGTCGCCGCCCATGTACCCGCTGTCCGCCCCGGTGGTGGCGGTGGCCGAGGCGAAGCGGGGTGAGTTGGACCTGGGCATGGGGCAGTGCGTGGCCGAGATGGTGGCCGCCCGCGACTTCAACCGGAACGCCGGACTTCCCGCCCGCCCGGTGTTCGGGTGCGTGACGAGTGGGGAGAACTGGCTGTTCTTCCGTCTGGTCACTGACCACCTGACGATGGACTCGCGCCGCTACTACATCAACCAACTGGATGAACTGCTGGGCGCGTTCCGCGCCATCCTGGAGGAGTACGACCGGGCGAACCCGACCTGACCCGCGGAGTGATTCACCCATGCCGTACAGCGATTTCACTCTCGAGATGGTGACGGAGAAGCTGGGCGTGACGACCGGGCCGGGCGACCTGTTCGCCGGAGCCGCCCCGGTGCCGCCGCCGCAGTGGTTGCTCGACTGGCTCGACCGCACCACCGCGCTGGCCACGGCGTCCGAACAGGCGCGGCGGGAAGCGTTCATTGCTCCGGTGCTGATCGCCGCCCGCGAGGTGTGCGACAACCGCCTGGCCATCTATTCTGGCCAGCGGCTCGACGTGGATTCGACCCGCGGGCTGACGGGTGAGTGCGACTACCTGCTCGCCGTCGCCCCGCCCATGCTGCCGCTCCGCCCGCCGTTGCTGACCGTCGTGGAGGCGAAGAAAGCGGACATCGACCTGGGCCTCGGGCAGTGTGCGGCGGAGATGGTGGCCGCCCGCGAGTTCAACCGCCGGATGAAGCATGGACTTCCCCACGGATTGTGGACAGCGTTTAGCGGTGGGGTCGGTTGTGCGTCCTCTCGTACTCGGCCGGGGCGACGTACCCCAGCGCGGAGTGCCGGCGGACGCGGTTGTAGAACACCTCGATGTATTCGAAGATGCTC
>JANNVG010000627.1:0-9249 GCA_031414395.1 Fimbriiglobus sp. | reverse complement strand
CGGCCGCCGAGGCCGGGACGACCAGTGCGACCGTCAACAGGCCGGTGAGGAGCAGCTCGCGCACGGGGTGGCCTCTCGGGTTCGGATCGTCAGGCGACACGGCCTGTCATTTCGGCGGCTTGGCGGTCCACTCCTGAATCGCCTTCCCGTCCTTCCCCTTCAGGCGGACGGACTCGATCCGGATCTCCCCGGCGGCGGTGGACGGGTCGATGCGGAGGGCGGTCAGCGGCTTGTCGGACGGCACCTTCACCGAGTACTCCGCCCACTTGCCGTCGTGCGTCGGGGTGAAGGCGGTGGACCGGTCGCGGTGGAACGCCGGCTCGTCGGCCGTCGCCCAAAACACCTGCCCGCCGCCCTTGCTGTCCGACTTCATACGGAACTCGACGGTGAACGGGCCGACGCCTTTCACCACCTCGCGGGAGGAGATGTACGGGTCCCCGCCGGTCGAGGTGACGACGAACACGCCGTCCTTCACCTCCACCTTCGCGTCCTTGCTGGCCACCCACCCGCCGACGGCGTCAGCCTTCGGCTGCTTACCGAAAGTCGGGTTGGCCTTCGGCACCACCGCCTCGGTGTCCTTCAGGAAGGCGTCGATCTTGTCGTTCAACTCCTTCACGAGTTCCGGCTTCTCGGCGGCCAGGTTCTTGGCCTCCCCGACGTCCTCCTTCAGGTTGTACAGTTCGAGCCGGTCGGAGCGGTCGTCGTTTTTCGCGTAAAAGCGGATCAGTTTCCAGTCGCCGTGCCGGATCCACGTCGCCGGCCAGAACCCGGGGATGTTCTTCTCCTGGGCCTCGCTGCCGTGCGGGAAGTGGACGAACACGGTCTCCCGCACCGCCTTCTCGCCCAGGATCGCGGGCACCTGATTCATCCCGTCCACCTTCGGCTTCGACTTCGGCTCGACCCCGGTCATGGCGAGCAGGGTCGGCAACCAGTCCACGCTGCTGAACAGCCGGTCGCTTCTGCCGGCCTTGGCTTTCCCCGGCCAGCACACCAGGCAGGGCACCCGCGTGCCGCCCTCGTAGTTCGACGCCTTGCCGCTGCGGAGCGGGGCGTTGCTGGTGGCGGGGATCTCCTCGTACCCTTTCGGGTCGGTGGCCTTGGGCGGGTACGCCCACCCGCCGTTGTCCGAGGTGAACACGATGATGGTGTCGTCGGCCGCCTTCGCCGCGTCGAGGGCGTCGAGCAGCTTACCCACCGCGTCGTCCATTCTCTTGATCATGGCGGCGTAGAGGGGGTTCCGCTGGGCGGCCTTCGGGTCGGCGGCCTTGGCGTACTTCTCGATCAACTCTTTGTCGCCGTTCCACGGGCTGTGGACCGAGTACATCCAGAAGTTGACGAAGAACGGTTTCCTCTTCCGGGCGGCGATGTACTCGGCGGCCCGCTCGGCCATCCACCCGTCGATGTGCTCCCCGTCCTTACCCTTGAACTCCGCGTCGGCGACGAACTTCCACGGGGCGAAGTACCCGCCGCCCGGTCCCGCCGCCCGCGGGGTGTGCGGGACGTCGGCCTCGAACCCCTGGTCCTTCGGCTCGTACCCGGCCCCGTGCCCGAGGTGCCACTTGCCGAAGTGGGCGGTGGCGTACCCGGCCTCCTTGAACAACTCCGCGAGCGTGACGTACTCCCCCTTCAGCCGGGTGAGGCTGTCGGCGTTCAGCGCCCGCTGGGCCGGGGTGGCGGCGGCCAGTCGCTTCTCCAACTGCACCTGCGGCAGATGACAGGCGGGGGCGGTGATGCCGGTGCGGGCCGGGTACAGCCCGGTGAGCAGGCTCGACCGGGTGGGCGAGCAGAGCGGGCTGGCGGTGTAGTAGTTGGTGAACCGCACCGACCGCTCGGCCAGCCGTTTCAGGTGAGGGGTGTCGTGGTAGGTGCTGCCGTACGGGGTGGTGTCCGCCCAGCCGAGGTCGTCGGCCAGGATGAACAGCACGTTCGGCGTCTTCGCAGGCTCGGCGGCGGTCAGGGCCGTCACCACGGCGAGCGCGAGCATCGTCGGGAGGGCGGGTCGCACGGGGTCACCTCGGGGCGTTGACGTCGTCTTGCGGAGCATAGCCGAGTACGGGGCGGGCGGTGGTCAGATCCCATCGCATGCCAGTGTTCGCCGACATGCCGTTCACGACCAGGAACTGTTCGGGCACCGGGCCGGTCAAGCAGCAATCCATCAAGTGCAGGAAATCGCGGTCGGACAGCCACATGTCGCGGAACCAGTCGCCGCGCTCGGGCGGCAGTTCGCCCGGCTCGTTCACCCCGCGCCACACCCAGCCGAGCCGGACCGCGACCACTTCCAGTAGGTGCGTCGTGGCGTACTGCTGGCCGACCCGTTCGCCGAGCAGCTTGGTGGCCGCGTAGGTCCCGCTGAACCGCTCGGCCCCGTCCGCGGTGTACCTTAACCCCGGCTTTGGCGGCAGGCTCTCGGTGATGGGCACCTGCGGACCATCCTGGTAGCCACCCAGCACGTGGTTCGAGTTGGCGAACACGAACCGCCGCACGCCGAAACACACCGCAGCTAAGTACACGTGCAGCATCGCGTCCACGTTCGGCCCGACCAGGTCTGGCCAGTCGTGGTACGCCACCGGGTTGCCAGCCAGGTGGACGACGGCCTCGACCCCGGAGAAGAGCGTGATCCATTCGCCACGCTCGCTCAGGTCGGCGGCGTGGACGCCGTCACCGGCCGTGCGGTCGAGCAGCACCAGACGGGTGCGGCCGGCCAGGTGAGCGGCCAGCTTCGCCCCCAGGTTGCCGGCCGCACCGGTAATCAGCACCGATCCGGGAAGGGTCATGGCTTCTCCCCGGTGATCTCGGAGAGCAGCTTGTAGAACCCCTTCTTCCGCTCGCTGCTCGTCTTCCAGTTCACCGGCACGCTCTGGTAGCCGTCGTCGAAGCCTTCGCCCTTCATGCGGAAGTCGAAGTAGCCCCACGAGGCGTACTCCGTCACCGCCGCGGCGAAGTTGTTGGCCGGCTTGTCGAAGTCGAAGTGGTCGTCCTCGTTGAACAGGATCGGCATCGGCCGGTAGCCGTCCACCTTGCGGGTCTGTTGCACCATCTCGGTGATCCGCTTTGGGTCTTTCACCCCGTTGCCGTGCAGCAGCAGGAAGTCGGACGCCTTCACCACGTTCGCCTTCGGCACCGCCCCGCCGCCGTAGCTGGTGCCCGTCAACAGCGGGTGCTTCTTCTCGGCGCTCCGCTTCTTCACCCGCTCGATCAGTTCGTGGACGCGCTCCGGCTTCAGGATGTCGTGGTCGTACGCCTTCACGTTGCACTCGTTGTTGATCTCGATCAGCACGTTCGTGTACTTCTTGGCGATCAGCCAATCGACCGCGGCGTCCACCCCGGCGAGCACGGTCTTCTCGTCCTTCACCCGCTCGTCCTGGCCGAAGTAGTACAGCCCGAGGATGACCACCATGCCCAACTCATCGGCCTTGTCGATCACCTTCGTCAGCCGGCGGAGGTACTTCTCGTCGAGCGTGCCGTCGGCATTGACGGCCGAGTTGTGCCACGGTTGCGTCTTCGAGTACCCCTCCGGGCTACCGCCCTGCAAGTTCAACGTCACGGCCAGCAACCCGTGCTTCCGCCACGTCGGCATCGTCTCGACGAACTCGGCCGTGTTGCGGTCGGCGTCCCACTTCTTGGTGTCCGGATAGGCCCACTTGCCGACCGTTTCCGGGTTGCGGTCGTCGAACGTCGCTTGCACCATTCGGCTGTTCATCAACAGCCCCTCGATCGGTTTGCCGTTCCAGGTGCGGCCCTTGTACGTCGGCTGCCCGTTGATGAAGAATTTATCCTTGTCGATGCTCACGGCAGTCTTGCGGCTCTCCGTCTTCGGTGGCGCAGGCAGGTCCAGAACCTGCCCCTGGGCGATCAGCCGCTTGCGGAGCTTCTCGTACGGCACCTCTTGAACGGCGACTTTCTCTTTCACCGCCAACGCCGCCGCCACGCCCGTGCCCTGGCCGACGACCATCCACGCGCCTTCGATTCGAAGCGACGACATGCCGACGTGGGTGCAGGACAGCGCGACGGGCACGAGCAGGTTGACACACTGCTCGGGCTTGGGGAGGACGGAGCGGTACGGGACGTGATAGGCGTACCCCTGCTTGGGATCCTTCTTCCGGACCGGGAAGATCGTGCCCTCGTTGATCACGCCGCCGCCCTTGAGCGCGACCCGCTGGACGTCGTGCGAGTCGATGGGGAACGACGCGATGGCAATCGGGTCGTCCTTCTTCGGGTTGTCGAGGATGTCTTTCTGGCTGATGACGTGAAGCCCCTTCATCCGACGAGACTCGCGAACGTACAGCGCCGGAGAGAAGTGGTCGTAGCTCGCGAACTCGTCCTTGCACAAGCCGAGCCGGGCGTAGGTGTTCTGAACGTTCTTGGGGACGACGGGGTCGGTCGTCAGGAACTGGTAGAATTCCAGCGTGTACTGCTTGTGGGCCTCCCAGATCGTTTTCCGCCCTTCCTCGTCCGCCTTGTGCCAGCCGTTGCCCCCGCCGACGAGTCCGATTGAGAATTGACGGCCGATCGAGTTGTTGCCGTCGAGTTTGTCGCCCGGCAACGGGTACAAATCGAACCCGAGCTGTTTCACGTCACCACCGGCCTTGAGGTACCGGCGGATGATCTCAAAGCGGGCCGGGTCGTACTTGTCCGGCTTCGGCATCGGCACGCGGTTCTTGGGCTCCGCCGTCAGGCAGAGCCGAAAGCTGTAAGTCATGACGCTCTGATCGCCCGCCTCAGCCTTCCCGCCGTCGTCGGTCGTGAGCAGCGGCAGAAGCTTGCCCTTCTCGTCGAAGCCGTCGATCTCCATTTTCTTCTTCGGATACTGCTTGCCGGCCAGCGGTTCGTCGTACTCCGCCCGGCCTTCCCGCCCGATCATCCAGTCGACGCCGGCTTCGGCCATGAGATCCCCTTCGTACGTGCCGTCGACGTAGACTTTCGCGTTGAAGGTGCCGTTCTTCGTGACCAGGGAGACGATGCGGCGGTCTTCCTTCTTGACGGACTTGAGACGCTCGTTCACGAGCACCTTGACCCCGGCTTCGTCGAGCATCTTCTTCGTCACCCGCATCGCCACATGCGGTTCGAACAACCACAGCGACTGATCCTTCACCGCCGGGTCGTACGGGGCCTTGAGCCCCCGGTCCGTGTAATCCTTCACCACGCGGGCGTGCCACTCGTCGAACAGGCCCATCAAGGTGCTGCGTACCATCTGGTTGGAGTCGCAATGGCTCAGCCCGCCGGTGCTCATGCCGCCCACGTGATCGGTCGGCTCCAGGAGGATGACGGAGGACCCTTCACGGGCGGCCGCGATGGCGGCACAGTAGCCGCCCGGCGTCGAGCCGTAGACGACCACATCGGCCTCGGTTGCGGCCCGGGCGGGTTGTGCGATCAGCAGCAGAAGTACGAACAGCGGACCGATGAATCGTGCCATGCGTGAAGTCACCCCGAGGTGGTCCATCCAAGGGTCGATCTGCCGAGCGACTGCTCTGAACAGTGGCGGGGGCACCGGTGAGCGGTGGTCGGGATGCGCGAATCATCCCCCGCCTTCTCCCCCGACGACTTTGGCGTCTGCGGTGAGACTCGAGAGGCCGCCTACTTGCTCGGCTTGAGCAACTTCACCATCGCCTCGCCCAGGCCCAGGCCGACGTTCATATAGGTCTTGGCGTTGTTGCCGTAGTGGGCGTTGGAACTGCTCCCCATGCTCATCGGGTGGGTGTAGACCGTCGCGACCGAACCTTCGAGTTTGGGGTACTTCTTCGCGTCGCTGATGGCGAACTTGCCTTCCAGAATGGCCTTCTCCGTCCCTTCGGGCTTGTCCTTGTCGGTCTGGCCGAGGGTGCCGCAGACGAACTTGGCGTCCGGCGCGTTGAAGTCCTTGCGGAGCGACGCAATCAGGTTGACCAGGTTCTGCTCATACTTCTCGGCGTGACCGGCGTTGTAACGGTCCTTGTCGCCCTGCCACCAGAAGAAGCCGGCGACCTCGTACTTCGTCGCGCCGGGGTAGTACTTGCCGAGGTTGTCGAGCACCTCCTTGGCGCGGGCGACGTCGCCGTCGTACTGCACGCCGGCCTTCCAGGTGATCGGCTTCGGCTCGGTCCCCTTCTCCCAGCGGTCGGGGCTCTGGCCGTACCCGGCGTACACGTACGTCTTGCCGTCTTTGGGGTCCTTGAACTCGTAGGACGGCGAGCCGGGCGGGAGCAGGTCCCAGCCGAGGCTGCGGTTGCCGATCGCCGTCTTGAGGATCAGCACCGGCTCCTCCAGCGCGTTACCCAGGTGGTGGCCGATGCCCTGCTCCACGCCGATCTTCCCGCCGGAGACGGTCAGCCATTCGTTCTTGCGGAACTGGGTTTTCCCCGGCCCGCCGCTGCCCATCACGGCCACGAACCGCACGTCCTGCCGCGTCGTCCACTTCCCCTCGCCGTCGACGAGGAACGTGTACAGGCCTTCCTTCTTGACCGCGTACTCCAGCGTGCCGTCCTTGTCGCCCGCGACGTTGCCCATCTCCAGCATGTTCGACTGGCCCATCAGGATGAACACCTTGACGGTCTTGGACACGTCGGCCGGTTTGCCGTCGGGCCGCGGCAGGGCGTCGTTCACCCCCTTGGCTTTCGGCTTCGGGTCTTCCGCCGACACACCGGCGACGAGGCCGGCCAGGAGGCACAGCCCCAGCAGTGTGACGGGGCGGGAGGAGAGGCTCGGCATGTGGGTCCTTCGTTTCAGGGGGTTGTGCAGTCGATCGGGGGCGCAGTTCACCCACGCGGGGTCATCACCGCCTCGGCCGCGACCTTCGCGTTGTAGCGTTGCGAAGACGAAGAAGGGTATTCGCACGCGAGTGGGCCGGTGGGCGCCGGGTGCCCAGACAGTACCCTGCCGCGAGCGGTCTCATCAATCGAAATGTGCGACGGCGTGGGCGAATCTCGGAGATGGTATTGGGGCGACTTCGAGTACCATCTGCGGGTGAATCGCAGGGTGGCCGGCTGGCAGAACCTCCTCCCCAGGAACCGATGAGATGACTGAGCCAACAGACTTCGACCAGGTCCAACAGCCGAACCCGACCCGCCGCGACTTCGCCCGCGGGGCGATCGCTGCCGCCGTCGCGGTCGTCGGCGTGCCCACCATCCCGGCCGCCGACCCCGAGCCGGCCAAGCCCTTCGGCGACGAATTCCCCAACCTCGACTCGTTCGCCGTCGGCGAGTGGTGGACGAAGAAGCCGGCGAAGAACGCCCCGAACCCGCCCCCGCCGATGGACGTGCCGCGGGAAGAGGTGGTGGCGTTCGCCCTCTACACGGTGGACGCCGGCGTCCTCAAGATGACGGCCCAACTCTACCCGCTGAAGCCAGGCGAACCCCACGAGGCCCGGCTGGAGGTGGAGCGCGACGGCAAGTGGGTGGAAGTGCTCAAGGCAGCGGTGCACTACCCCGGCTGGAGTGCCCACTTCCGCGTCGAGAAGTGGGACGCCACCCGGAGCGTGAAGTACCGGGTGCGGCACGGCGAGAAGGCGACGTTCGAGGGCACCGTCCGCCGCGACCCGGCCGACAAGGACGTGATCGTGGTGGCGAACATGTCGTGCAACTCCAGCCGCACCACCGGCGGCCGGCCGGAGATCGTCAAGCACCTGCTCGCCCACGACCCGGACCTGCTCTTCTTCGCCGGCGACCAGACGTACCGGCACACCGAACACACCGCCGGCTGGATCGAGTTCGGGTTGCAGTTCCGGGATGTCATCAAGGACCGGCCGACCGTCACCATCCCCGACGACCACGACGTCGGCCACCCGAACCTGTGGGGCGAGAACGGCAAGCGGTGCAAGCGGCAGGACGGGGCCGACGGCGGTTACTTCTACCCGGCCGCCTACGTGAACATGGTGCAACGGCACCAGACGTGGCACCTGCCCGACGCGGTCGACCCGAAGCCGGTGGAGCAGGACATCACCGTCTACTTCACACGGCTGCGGGTCGGCGGGGTGGACTTCGCCATCCTCGAAGACCGCAAGTTCAAGACCGGCCCGGACGGGAAGATCCCGAAGATGGGCCCGCGGCCGGACCACATCAACGACCCGAAGTACGACCCGAAGACGATCGACCTGAAGGGTCTGGAACTGCTCGGCGAACGGCAGTTGAAGTTCCTGGCAACGTGGTCCGACGACTGGACCGGAGCGGCGGTGAAGGCGGTGCTGTCGCAGACCGCGTTCTGCGGGGCGGTTCACATGCACGGCGGGGTGAAGGATCGGCTGCTCGCCGACCTGGACTGCAACGGCTGGCCGCAGACCGGCCGGAACGTGGCGCTCGCCGCCATCCGCCGGGTGAAGGCGGTTCACCTGTGCGGGGACCAGCACCTGGCGGTGGTGGTGAAGCACGGCATCCGCGAACAGAACGACGGGCCGTACGCCTTCACCAGCCCGGCGCTGGTGAACACCATCTACGGGCGGTGGTGGCACCCGGAGGACGAGAAGGCCGGCCCGAACCCGGTGCCGGACAGCCCGCTGCCGTGGACCGGCGAGTTCAAGGACGGGCTGGGGAACATGATCCGCCTGCTGGCCTACGCCAACCCTGAGGCCATCGCCAACGAGAAGAAGCGGGCCGACGGGTACGGCGTGGCCAAGTTCGACAAGCCGAAGCGGACGGTGACGTTCGAGTGTTGGCCGCGGTTCTCGGACGCCGCCGCCGGCGACAAGGCGCAATTCCCCGGCTGGCCGATCACCGTCGGGTGGGACGAGAACGACGGCCGCAAGCCGACCGGGTGGCTGCCGGTGCTGGAGTTCGAGAAGGGCGTGAACCCGGTGGTGAAGGTGGTTGAGGAGAAGTCGGGCGAGGTGCTGTACGCCGTCCGCGTGACCGGGCCGACGTTCCAGCCGCCGGTGTTCGCCGCCGGCAAGTACACCATCGCCGTCGGCCGCGACAAGCCCGACGGGGTGAAACTGGAAGGCGTCGAGGCGACGGCCGACAAGGCCGCCGCCGAGAGCCGCAAAGTGAAGGTGTGATGCCGGGCGGCCGTGAGGCGTCGGGTGTGAGGCCGGACCGACCGACTTCACCCCCCGCCGACGGGTCGCCCGCCGTTTCCGGGGTTCGTCACATTTTTTCCGGGAACCGCGGTTGAAACGCGGCAAACTAATATCACCGATATAATGAGACTGTAGCACCAGGAGTGCCACTATCCCGACCCTGAGCGAGCGTGATGCAGGGTCTTCATGGTCTGGGTGCGTGGCTGTGCCCGCCGCTCGCGTTGCAGGTCCAACGCCAGTCGCTCTTCCAGGTGCTGCTTCGTCCG
>JANNVG010000626.1:0-8547 GCA_031414395.1 Fimbriiglobus sp. | reverse complement strand
GGTTTGGGTATTCCGCCCGCCCCCCCGCGGCCGCGGCTCGTAGGGTCGTCTCGCCAGCCGGGCGGGTCGTACTTCGACCCCGGCAAGTGGTGCGTCGTCGGCGTGTCAGCGTCGGCCAGGATCACCGCCCGCAGGTGGTCGCGCGTTCGGCAGTGTTCGGCCGTCCACGTCGGCCCGGCCACGAAGAACGCCGTGCTGATGGCGTCAGCATCCGCCGCAGTCGGGGCGACGCAACTGGCACTGCGGGTGCCACTCACCGGGCGGCCGGTGCGGGGGTCGAGCACGTGCCCGTACCTCTTTCCGTTGTACTCGAAATGCTGGTAGGTGTCCGCCGACGTGCCGAGCGCTTCGTCGTCCAGGAACACGCTCCCGAGCGTGCGGCGGTCGTCGTGTGGGTGACGAATGGCCACCCGCCACCCGCGGAAGTCGGTCGGCGGACGGCCGACGGCCCGCACACTGCTGCCGCCCGCGTGCAGCAGAGCTGACCGTATGCCGAACTCGGTTCGCAACAGGTCGGCCGCACGATCGAGCGCGTACCCTTTGCCGACAGCTCCGAGGTTCAACTCCACGCCCAGCCGGGTGAACCGCACTTGCCGCGTTTCCGCATTCAAGCTCACATGCCGGAAGCCGGTGCGTGCCATCGCCTCGTTCAGCTCGGTGCCGGTCGGGATGCGGCCCTCTCGCTTGTAGAACCCCCAGCACTTCACCAGCGCCCCGCACGCCACGTCGAACGCCCCTTCCGTGTCCCGCGTGAGCACCGCGCACCGTTGCAACAGGGCGAACAGTTGCGGTTCCGTGTCGTCGGCTCGCCCCGCCGCGTTCAGCCGGCTGATTTCGCTACTCTCGCGGTAGACCGTCATCTGCTCTTCGAGTTCGTCGATCAGGTCGAGCGCGGCTTCGGCGGCGACCAGGGCGTGCGGCGTGCCGTACGGAATGGCGATCTCGAACGTGGTGGCCATCGCCCGCCGACTCACCCGCAGCAACGCCAGGTTGCCGGGCGGGGGTGGGGCAGGGGCGAACGGGTCGAGCACGAGCATGAACCCATACTAGCAATCGGGGTGGCAGGGCCGGAAGGGGCGGTCATACTGTAATCAGCACCCGGAGGGAAACACGATGCCCAGCCCGTTCCCCGGCATGGACCCGTGGCTCGAAGACGAGGGGATATTCCCCGACCTGCACGACTCACTCCTGATCGCCATCCGAAACGCTCTGAACGCGACCCTGCCGCCGACGTACCGGGCGGCGTTCAAGCATCGCGTCTGGGTGGATGACGTCCAGCGGCGTGACCCGGATGTGAGCGTGTTCGGCCCGGACGAGCCGTCCGGAGATGGCGGGCTGGTCCACTCGACACTCCCCGGATTGACCGTGATCGAACAGCCCGAGACCTGGGAGGACACGTACCTCGAGATCGTGTCCGCCGCGGGAGATCGGCTGGTGACGGCGGTGGAAATCCTCAGCCGGTCGAACAAGCAGTCCGGCAGCAAAGGGCGAGAGGCCTACGAGGAGAAGCAGAGCGAGTACCGCCACGGGGGCGTGAATGTGGTCGAAATCGATCTCCTCCGTGGGGGCGGACACGTGACGATGATTGACCGGGAGGACCTGGAGCAGTTGACTCCCGATTACAGCTACCACGTGGCCGCGACCATCCGCCGCGGGCGACTCCAACGGTTCGCGACGGCGTGGCGACTGTCCGACCGCCTGCCCGCTTTCGGCATCCCACTCGACCCCAAAGTGGCCCCGGCCATGATCGACCTCCAGCCGATGATGGACGCCGCCTACGAGCAGGGGCGATATGCGATGCCGGCCGAGTACCACCTGCCGCCCGACCCGCCGCTGACGGCCGAGCAGCAGGCGTGGGCGGACGGCATCCTGAAGGCGAAGGGGGTGCCGAATGCCTAGCCCGTTCCCCGGCATGGACCCGTATGTCGAGTCCGCCGAAAACTTCCGCGACCTGCACAGCAGCCTCATCACATACATCCGGGAGGTGCTCAATGCCGCGCTGCCGAAGGGGTACATCGCCCGCGGCACGCAACTGGTGTGGGTGGACGACGAACTCCACCGCGAACCGGATGTGGGGGTGTTCGGTGGCGACACCCCGCCCGAGTCCACTGGCAGACTGGCGACGCTCGCCGGGGCAGTGGCGGTGGCCGAACAACTCGTGCCGGAGCCGTGGGAACAGCCGTACCTGGAAATCCTCACCACCCAGGGCAAACGGCTGGTGACGATGGTGGAGGTGCTGAGCCTGAGCAACAAGCGGGCCGGGGACAACGGGCGGACGAGCTACCGCCAGAAGCAGCAGGAGTGCCGGCTGGCAGGGGTGAACATGGTGGAGATCGACCTGCTCCGCAGTGGGGTTCACACCACCGCGGCCCCCGTCGCGGAGTTGCGCCGGGCCGTCGGGCCGTTCGACTACCACGCCTGCGTCATGACCTCCGGCTCCCCTACCCGTTATTATGCCGTGCCGATCCGGTTGACGGAGCGGTTGCCCGCCGTGCCCGTACCACTCGATCCGGGGGTGCCGCCGGTGAGCGTGGAATTGCAACCGCTGTTCGACCGCGCGTACGACACCGGGCGGTACGCCGATTGGATCGACTACCGTCGCCCGCCCGACCCGCCGCTGACGCCCGAGCAGCAGGCGTGGGCCGACGCTATCTTGAAGGCGAAGGGGGTGCCGAATGCCTAGCCCGTTCCCCGGCATGGACCCGTGGCTCGAAAGGGAAGGCATCTTCCCCAACCTGCACGACACGCTCATCCACGACATGCGAGATGCCCTCAACGCACAACTGCCCGAGGAGTACCGGGCGACGTTCACCAACCGCGTCTGGATCGACGACGTGCAGCGCCGTGATCCCGACGTGAGCGTGTTCGGCCCCGACGACTCGGTGGCAAGGGGAGGGACAGCGCTCGCTTCGCTCTCGGGCTTGGTGCTTCATGAGGCCGAAGTGGACCCGTGGGAAGAGGCGTACCTCGAAATCGTCTCCCAAGACGGCGAGCGGCTCGTCACGGCGGTGGAGGTGCTGAGCCTGTCCAACAAGCGGCCGTGGAGCAAGGGGCGGGAGGCCTACGAATTGAAACAGGACGAGTACCGACGCGGCGGGGTGAACGTGGTGGAGATCGATCTGCTCCGCGGCGGGTTGCACTCCACACTGGCCGACCGGGAGGTCCTCCGCCGCCGCTCCCCCGGCTACTGCTACCACGTGAGCGTCACCGTCGCCAAGCCCGTCCGCCAGCGGTTCGCCGCGGCGTGGAAGCTGGCGGATCGACTCCCGGCGTTCGAGATCCCGCTCGACCCGGGAGTCAAGCCGGCGATGATCGACCTCCAGCCGATGCTCGATTCCGCTTACGACAAGGGGAGGTACACAAAGCCGGCCAAGTACCGCCTGCCGCCCGACCCGCCGCTGACGCCCGAGCAGCAGGCGTGGGCCGACGCTCTCCTGAAGGCGAAGGGGGTGCCGAATGCCTAGCCCGTTCCCCGGCATGGACCCGTGGCTGGAGCAGCGCGGCGTCTACCCCGGAGTCCACAACCGCGCCATCGCGTACCTGAGTGAGGCCCTGAATGCCGTGCTCCCCCGCCCGTACTACGCCGACATCGCCAACCGGGTGGTGATCGAGGGGGAAGGTGAACCGGGCGTGCGGGAGCCAGACGTCGGGGTGTTTCACCCACACCGACCGACCGGCACAGGCGGAGTGGCGGTGGCCGACCCGACCGAAGTGCGGGCGGTCGTCGTCCGAGTACCACGGGACGAAATCACCGAGTGGCTGGTGGAGGTGCGGTCCACCGAGGAGGGCGACCGACTGGTCACGTCGCTGGAGGTGCTCAGCCCGTCGAACAAGGGGACCGACCGGGCGGTGTACCGGCGGAAACAGCGGGAGTTGATCGAGCGGCGGGTGAACCTGATCGAGGTGGACTTGCTCCGCGGCGGCGCGCACACCACCGCCGTTCCGCTCACACAGTTGAGGCAGGCGGTCGGGGCGTTCGACTGCCACGTGTGTGTCTACCGCCCGGAGTTGCCGGAAGAGTTCGAGGTGTACCCCATCCGCCTGGCGCAACGGCTGCCGGTCGTCCGCGTGCCGCTCCGACTCGATGTGCCGCCGGTGAGCGTGGACCTGCAAACCGTCTTCGACCGCGCCTACGACGTGGGCAACTACGACCGCCGCCTGCGTTACACCCTGCCGCCCGACCCGCCGCTGACGCCCGAGCAGCAGGCGTGGGCCGACGCTATCCTGAGAGAGAAGGGCGTCATTCCGCCCGCGTGAGGGAACAGCCGATGCCGTTCAGCGATTTCACCCTGGCCGACCTGCCGACGCGGTTGGGCCTGACTCTGGTCGAATTGGACGACCTGCACGCGATCGTACCGGAGGTGCCGTTGTCACCACTCATGCACCAGCTGATCACCGAGCGGTACTTGCCTTTGGCCGTGTCCGCCACCACCGAGAAGTCGAAGAGCGAACTGGTGACCGCCCCGCTCATGGTGGAAGTGCGGGAGGCGTTGCACCGGCGAGTGAGTTACTTCTCCGGGAATGACTTGAACGTGGACCGCGAGCGGGGGTTGAATGGGGCGTGCGACTTCCTCCTCTCCCGCTCGCCGTTCCAATTTGCCATCCAAGCACCTGTGGCGGTGGTGGTGGAGGCGAAGAACGACAGCATCGCGTCCGGTCTGGGGCAGTGCGGGGCCGAGATGCTGGCCGCCCGCATCTTCAACGAGCGAGCCGGGAACGACATCACCGTGATTCACGGGTGCGTGACCACCGGCATCCTGTGGCAGTTCCTCATACTCGAAGGCGACCGCCTGACGCTCGACCGCACGCAGTACGCCCTCCCGGACCGCTTGACGAAAGTGTTCGGCATCCTGGTGGCTGCCGCCCGAGGGCCGGAGGCATGACCGAAGACGAGGCGTTCATCCGCACGATTGACGACTTGGCGTAAACTACACTCATCCCACGGAGCCGACCGATGACCGCCGACGAACTCCGCGCCTTCATCACCGCCGTCCCGTTCCGCCCGTTCCACGTCCGCACGGTCGATGGGCGACGGCTGCCGGTGTACAACCGGGACTTCATCCTCATCACCCCATCCCAGACACACGTCTACGTCTTCCAGCCGAACGACGCCTACGAAGTGCTGGACATCGCCATCCTACCGAGTGTCGAGTTCTCCACGCCGCCCGCCGAAGCCAAACCGAAAGCCTCGGATACGGCCGCGTGACCCTTGTCGGAAGCCATTCCCGTGACCGAGGACGAGGCGTTCATCCGCACCATCGTGGACCGACCGGGCGACGACCTGCCGCGGCTGGTGTACGCCGACTGGCTCGACGAGCGGGACGACTCCCGCGGGGCGTACCTGCGGGCGGAGGTGGAGTGGGCGAAGGCGAAACAGAAGGTCGGGTTCATCGTGCTGCGACTGAACGGCTTGGCCGAGGGGCTGGACCCGGTGTGGGTGGCTCGCGTCAGCCGCCCGCCGGTCGGGGTGTGCTGTGAGCATGTGAACTTCACCGAAACTGGGCCGCGGATCACGGCGGCCGACCTTGACACCTTCGAGCAGCGAGTTGGCTTGCCATTGACTCCGGAATACCGCGCGTTCCTATTGAACGTCAATGGCGGCAAGCCTGCACCTTCGGTGTACACCGCGACCGACCCCGTAACTCGGTCCCAAAGCAGGTACGGGATCGCTGTATTTCACTCTCTCTTTCCGGAAGACATTGGCACCCAGCCGACGTACTCCAACAGCCTACTCAGTGCGTACCGGGCACATGAATCGGAATTCGACTGCATGCGGGATCATCTCGTGGTTGGGCACGATAGTTCCGTGTGGTCGTTATTGCTCAGGGTCAACGCTCCCCATGTCGGCACCATGATAAGACTAGATGTCGCCTTACTCGGCTACTTGGAACTTGTGAGTCACTCGTTACCGACTCTGCTCGACAGCATCCGTTAAACCCGGACATGAACTCGCGGTAATCCCTACCCCCGCTCATTAACTCTGGACCCATGAACAACACCCAGTCCACCGACCTGATCTTCGACATCTCCAAGCCCGGTCGGCGGTGCCACCGGCTTCCGGCGTGCGACGTGCCGACGAAGCCGGCCGCCGAACTG
This sequence comes from Fimbriiglobus sp., assembly GCA_031414395.1. Lineage (GTDB taxonomy): Bacteria > Planctomycetota > Planctomycetia > Gemmatales > Gemmataceae > JALHQU01. The sequence continues at coordinate 2,451 of JANNVG010000626.1, read as the reverse complement.
CTGCCGAAGAAGTACCTCGCCGATCGGTCGCCGCCGCTGCCCGAGGTGGGCGAGATCGACCTGATCCGCCACTCCATGAACCTGTCCGCCCGCAACATGAGCATCGACACCAACTTCTACCCACTCGGAAGTTGCACCATGAAGTACAACCCGAAGCGGCACGAACGGATCGCCGGCGATCCCGGCTTCGCCAACCTGCACCCGCTGCAAGACGACAGCACCACACAGGGGATGCTGGAGCTGCTGTACGGGATGCAGGAGTACCTGAAGGAAATCAGCGGGCTGCCGGCCATCAGCCTGCAACCGGCGGCCGGTGCCCAGGGTGAACTCACGGCGTTGTTCGTCGCCGCCGCGTACTTCAAGGACAACGGCCAGACCCACCGCCGCAAGGTGCTGGTCCCCGACTCCGCTCACGGCACCAACCCCGCGAGCGCTGCCCTGGCAGGCTTCGACACCGTGACCATCAAGAGCGGGGCGAACGGGCTGGTCGATCTCGAAGACCTGAAGGCGAAGCTCGGCGACGACACGGCCGTGTTCATGATCACCAACCCGAACACGCTGGGGTTGTTCGAAACGCAGATCAAAACCATCACCGACCTGTTACACAGCAAGGGCGGGCTGGTGTATCTCGACGGCGCGAACATGAACGCCATCCTCGGCATCACCCGGCCGGGCGACTTCGGCGCGGACATGCAGCATTACAATGTGCACAAGACGTTCACCGGCCCGCACGGCGGCGGCGGGCCGGGCAGCGGGCCGATCACCGTCCGTGACTTCCTCGCCCCGTACCTGCCGGCCCCCATCATCAAGAAGGACGGCGAGCGGTTCTTCCTCGACTTCAACATGCCCAAGAGTATCGGCCGGGTGCGGAGTTTCTTCGGCACCATCGGCATCCTCTTCCGCGGGTACTGCTACATCCGCACGCTCGGCCCGGACGGGCTGAAGGACGTGAGCGAGCAAGCCGTGCTGAACGCCAACTACCTGCGGGCGCGTGTGAGCGAGGGGTTCGAGGTGCCGCACCCCGGCCCGTGCATGCACGAGTTCGTGGCCACCGCGCGGGCACTCGTGCGGGAGAAGAAGGTGCGGGCGATGGACGTGGCCAAGCGGTTGCTCGACTACGGCTACCACGCCCCGACGGTGTACTTCCCGCTGGTGGTGCCCGAAGCGCTGATGATGGAGCCGACCGAGACGGAGAGCAAGGAGACGCTCGACGCCTTCGCCGACGTGCTGCTGAAGATCAAGGGGGAAGACGCGGAGGTGGTGCGGACCGCCCCGCACACGCACGTCATCAGCCGGGCCGATGAGGTGAAGGCGGCGAAGGAGCCGATCCTGCGGTGGACACCGAAGGCGGGGTAGTCATCGGTGCCGCCGCTCAGCCCTCGCCCCACAGTGCCGGGGAGTCTCCTTCACCCGAGCGAGTTCAACAACTCGCGGCAGGCGGCATCCACTTGCTCGCCGGTCGCGGTCGGCATGTGGAACGCCATCACCCGTTGAAGGGCGGTACGGAACTCGTCGCGGGCGGTGGCGTACTCGTGGTGCAATTTCACCGCGTCGTCGTTCCACCTCACCGCGATGTCGCGGGTCGGCAACCCCTCCTGGAACCGCAGCCGCAGCAGTTCCACCCGCCGCGTCGCCCGCTCATTCCCCGTCGCCAATTCCGCCTGCACCAGCGCCGCTTCTTGCAACAGGCTCCGCGCCCACGCCTTATCGAACGCCTGTCCCAAGCTGGTGTCTTCGGCCGGCTGATCCTCCGGAATCTGCTGGAGCCGGCCTCTGTGAGGCCGGTCTTCAAATCGCCGGGCGACGTTCCGCAACACGCCGTGGAAGAATGGGCGGAAGCCGTCGGGAGGGCAGTCGTTCACCTTCACGAGCACCCCGCCCGGCTTGAAGCACTCGACGAACACGTCTTGCACGGCGTCCTCGACCCACGCGAGTCGCGGCGACCCCTTCCACCGCCCGCCGAGCGCCCCGCGCGCGACCGGCAGGTAGACCCGCGCGAACCGCTCCCGCGCCGCCGCGTCCCCGCCGGCGGCGGCTCCGATGAGCGTCCAACAGGTGGCGTCGGCGGGGGTCATCTGGCCGGCTTGTCCAGGGTGTCAGCCGCGTGTCGGAGCAGGTCGGTCTGTTCCATCGCCGAGAAGCCTCCGGAGGAACTCGCGGTGTCGATCCTCCGGCGTCCAGTCCGGGTGTAATTGCTCGACCCGACTGCGGAGGATGGTGCGGGCGGTGCGGTGGGCGGCGTTCGCCATGGCGATCCGCTCGGCCGGGGTCTTGGCGGCCAGGATCGCGGCGTAGGTGCGGTCGATCACTTCGTTCTACCGTCTGCCTGATGGTAGGAGGGACGTGACCACCCCTTTCCAAGTGGGTCACCGAGCAGGGAGTCCGCCGAACTCCCCGGCCGACATCGCAGGTCAAGTTCAGCAGCCGGTGCAGTCCACCATCGGTCGTGTA
>JANNVG010000625.1:0-2951 GCA_031414395.1 Fimbriiglobus sp. | reverse complement strand
CCGGACGACCAAGTTCTACGCCAGCCGGCAGGGGTGGCAGCAGCGGAAGGAGCGGCCGAAGCGGGTGCCGGGGGACAAGTATACGGTGGCCAGCTACGGGTACGCCATCCGCCGCGCCTGCAAGCAGCGCGGGATCGAGTCCTGGGCTCCAGCCCGTGATCCCGGCACACGTTCGGGACGAACGTTCGCCGGGATCACGGGCTGGAGGCGGCCCAGGTGCTGCTCGGGCACGCCCGGGCTGACGTCACCCAGGTGTACGCCGAGCGGAACGCGGAACTTGCTGCCCGGGTCGCCGGGCAGCTCGGCTGAGCTCCCCCCATTCACGCCGCGGCAGGTTCGGGTACACTGTCAGCCATCGGGTCTTCCCCAGCCGGTCCCGGGCAGGGTGTGCGGCTGTGAACCGGGGGCGCCCCCGGTTCGCAGCCGCCGACTCGGTGCTGGTCGGCACCATGTCTTCCGACACCCTTCGACGCCGCCTCGGCCAGACCGCCGCAGAACTCCGGTCCCTCTCGGGCGGCTTCTCGTCCGGGGTCACCTGTGCCGTTGCTCACAGGCTGACGGGCGCGAGCATCGTTGGACTCACGCCGCCCCCCTCCCCGCCGCCGGTGTTGGCGGGTCTCGGCGTACCTCCGACGCTGTCCGACCCACCGTTCGACCGATTGACTCACAGGCAGGAGCACACACATGTCGCAGCCGACTTGTGGTGCACCACTCTTTTTGGAGTAGACTCGGGCCCATTCGTCCCCAGCCCGAACCCACATCCCGCAACAGAAGACGTGACGGCGGCCCGAGCGGTCGAGACTGCGGTCGGCTGGAGCCGGCGTCTGGGCCAGACGCTGGCGTTACTCCCAGAATCGCTACTGACCCGTTTGGGGCTCGACCCGCTCACGCCCACCCCCTGGGTGATGGCGGTTGCCCACCTCGGCCTCCACTTCCCCGACCACGGCTTGGGCGTGGTACGGCGTCGGGCCGTTACCGGGCCTGCTGGACGTCCGCACTGGGTAGCGGAACACACCCTCCCGCCGGGGGTTGCGGCGGGCGCCGAGGACCCTCCGACCGCCGCTCCAGGAGTGTTCGACCGCGTGTTCCCGGGGTCGGACCGAGTTGCGCCGGATCATCCGTCCCACCTCGGGGTGGTGGTCGACTGCTTGGCCGACCACACCGACTTCTTCTCGGCTTCTGCTGCGGGCATACAGCTGCTCATGGAGGCTCTCGAGAACCCCGCCGACGGCCCCACCCCTCATCCGTCGTTCGAACAACTTTCGTCGGAGTTCGCCGCCCTCTCTGCTCACCTGTCCGGCCGCACGGAATCCCTCCGCACCCGGTTGATCTGGGCGCGGGGGGCGGCCATGTTCTCCCCCCTGCCCGCGCGGGGGTTAGACGGCCGCACCGCCCACCCTACGCGACGCTACGTGTTGTCGCGCCTGCGGGCCGAACAGGTGCTCTCCGAGCTGGCCGGCCCCGCCGCCGAATGGTTCGCCGGGTTGGCGGACCGGGCGGGTGGGCTGCTCCCGCGGTGGCCCACCCGAGCATACTCCGACCTGCGCCGCGGAATGGCAGGCCGACTGCCGACACGGGGCGCCGGCGATTGGGACGTGCCCCGGGAGGGGGAGAACGAGTACGAGGCGTTGGTACGGACGACGCGGGCCGTGCTGTATGGCGAGGCGGGTCTTGGCACACCCCAACTCGGTCTGCCCCCCCTGGTGACGGACCAACGGGGAAACACAGAGCGGTGGTTCGGGCTGTTGCTCGATTTCATCCTTCAGGGGGGCAGTGATTGGAGTCGGGCTCAAACCGAACGCGGGTCGGACGGGGCTGTTGCCCTCTCGTTCCCTGGCGAATGGCTCGCCGTGGCCAGTACCGACATGATTGATCAACTCGGACTGGTGCCGGCACGCCCCGGGTCCGGCCCCCCCCCAACACCCCGACTACGGTGCGACGAGTCCGACCGGTCGGTGCATCTGGACGGGAAGCGCGTCACCCAGGGCCTCGAGCCGGACGCATTCAACTTCTTCCGTGCGGTCGCGGCGCCACACCCGGATCCCATCACGTTCAGGAAAATCCAGGACAGCACCAAGGGCTTGAAGGGCAAGAACTTAACGCGTCTCAAGGCCAAACTGTTCCCACCCCTGTGCGACTGGCTGAGGTCAGGCGGCCAGGGTTTCTACCTCGAACTGCCAAGGGTCGACAGAAAATAGTACAGGGTCGTACAGACGGTCAGTACCACCGCGTACACCTCCACGGCCATGATCCCCCCATCGCTCATGCGTGGGAGGTGAATCGTGGCACAGGTCGATCAGCAGTGCGAACTGCAAATCATCACTGAGATCCGGGCCGGCGAAGGGTTGACCCTGTCTGCCGCCGGGCGTCTGCTCCCTGGGCATCGGGGCAGCAAGGCGGTGAACCCGAGCACCGTTTTCCGGTGGGTCACCAAGGGCTTGGCCGGCCCGGGCGGTAGCGTCATTCGCCTCGAGGCCGCCCGGGCCGGTGCCCGCTGGCTGACTTCCTCGGCGGCCGTCACCCGGTTCGTGGCGGCGCTCACCGCCGCGTCCACCTCCTCGGCAGACCTCACCACACCGCAGTCCACCCCGTCCCCGGCCGAACGCCGGCGGACGTCCGACCACGCCGCCGAGGCCCTCATCCGGGCCGGCGCCTGACCCACCCCCCAAGGCACGCCCACGGCCGGGGCCGTGGGCGTGCCCATCACCCCGTTCGTTTCCAGGCGTCGGGGCAACTCGGAGCACACACATGATTACAACTCTGGCGGAGAGGATTCGGTCGAGCGTGCCGCCCGACCAGGACTTTGAGGCGTTCATTGCGGACCCGTCCCGGAAGGTGATGATCGACCAAGAGACCGGTCAGCAGTGGGACATCGAGACGGAGGACGGGGAGCACTATTCGCACGCTACTTCGTACCAGGGGCATGGCGGGCAGACGGTGTTCCTGATGGA
>JANNVG010000624.1:0-4673 GCA_031414395.1 Fimbriiglobus sp. | reverse complement strand
GTGTGGACGGCCGTGAGTGGGTCGTAAGTGCACGGCTCGCGCCGCGTGGGGTCTTTTCACCCCCGCGCGCGGAGCGAGCTGAGCACTACTCGCCGTTCGCCATCTTGAAGAAGTGTGCCGCCGCACGCCCGCTGATCACTCCCAGTTTCATCAACTCCGCCGCCATCAGTTCCACCGCCCGCCACACGCCGTCGTCGTTCAACAGGTTCTCCGTCTTCGACACCATCCGCCGCTCGAAGCGGTCCAGGCTCCGCTCGCTGGCGCGATACAGCATCAACTTGCGGGCGTACCGCAAGTCTCGCCCGGCCGCCTCGCGGTCGTACAGACCCGTGTGCCGGGCTTCGGCCACCATGCCGGCGAGCGAGATGAGGATTTCCGTTTCGATCCAGTCGTCGCCCGGCCGCTGCACGCCCTTGCGGAACTCGCACTTGCCGAGTAGTTGCTGGTTGGGCAGCACGCTCACGCGGTGAACGGGGCGACCCAGCGCGAGCGCGACGGCGGCGTGCCCGGCCTCGTGGTAGGCGGTCGCCGGGTCGAACGTTGGTAGTGGGGCGTCTGGCATGGCGGAATTGTATCCGCGAACGACACCACCCGCGGGGGGCACGAATGCACCCCTGGCGGGTGGGAAGCGTGGCTCTCGGAGTCACGCACGCGGCCGCGCGTCACTACTTGTCCGCGCGCTTCATGACGAACATTTGCTGCATGTCGGCCGTCTTGAACTCGGTCGGCGCTTTCCCACCCGGCAGGGCGTAGATGATCGTGACCATCTCGCCGTCCACCTTGATCAGTCCGGGGGTCGAGACCTTCTCCGCCGGCTTCTTGTCCTCCACCTTCTTGTCGTCCGACTTGGCCCCGCGGCCGGCCTCGGTCATGGTGATGACCCATGGCGTCTTGCTGCCGTCGATGGAGTAGGTGGACGAGAAGAACTCCTTCTTGTCCTTGTCGGTGCCGGCCACGGTCTTGTCGGTGAAGATCACCAACGACCCCTCGATCCGCTCTTTCGGGATCGCCTTCCCGTTCTCCTCGCCGGACACGATGGTGTACGTGCCGTTCACCGCGGGCTTGGCTTTGTCATCGACCGGCCTGTTCTTGTCGTCGGCCAGTGCCACACCGCACCCGATGGTGAGGGCGAGCACGGCGGTCAGAAGTCGGCTCATGGTGATCCTCCTGGCAAGCAGTACGCTTGCGGACGGACCACATCGCAGATCGCGTGCCGTCACCCGCCGGCGGCGTCCGCTTCCGGCTGTTGAAGCCGCCACTTGAGTAGAGAAAACCGCCGGCTCTGGTCGGCCCGCGTGACGGCCAGCCACAACGCTTTGCGACTGCCCACCACCGCCACCAGCTTCCGCCCGCGGGTGATGCCGGTGTACAGCAAGTTGCGTTGGAGCATCACGAAGTGCTGCGTGTGGCAGGGGATGACCACCGCCGGGTACTCGCTGCCTTGCGACTTGTGAATACTTGTACAGTATGCGAGTTGAAGCTCGTCCAGGTCCGTGAACTCGTACTCGACCGCCCGGCCGTCGAACTCGGCCGTCAACAACTGGTCCGTCTGGTCGATGCCCAGTACACGGCCGATGTCGCCGTTGAACACCTCCCGCGTGTAGTTGTTTTTCATCTGAATGATCTTGTCCCCCACTCGGAACGTCACACCGAATCGGGAGACTTCCTGTTGCGGCCCGCGGCTCGGGTTGAGCGCCTCTTGCAGCACCTTGTTCAGGTTGGCCACGCCGAGTTCGGACTTGTTCATCGGCGACAGCACTTGCACGTCCTTGAACGGGTCGAGGCCGAACTTGGCCGGGATGCGGGTCTTCACCATCGTCACGATGCGGTCGATCACCTGCCCCGGTTCGTCGGTTTCGATGAAGAAGAAGTCGCCGTTCCCACCGGCCGGCGCCGACTCCGGTTCCTCGCCGCCGTTGATGGCGTGGGCCGCCCGCACGATCCAGCTCGAACTGGCCTGCCGCTGCACTTCGGTCAGACGCACCACCGCCACCGAGCCGGAGTCGATCACGTCGGCCAGCACGCTGCCGGCCCCGACGCTCGGCAGTTGGTCGCGGTCGCCCACCAACAGCACGCACGCCCACGACGGCACCGCCCGCAGCAGTTGGTTCGCCAGCACCACGTCGAGCATGGATGTTTCATCAACGACGAGCAACTCCAGGTCGAGCGGGTTCTCCTTGCTCCGCTTGAAGGTGCCGATGCCCGCGTCGAACTCCAGCAGCCGGTGAATCGTCTTCGCCTCGCGGCCTGTGCTCTCGCTCAGCCGCTTGGCCGCGCGCCCAGTGGGGGCGCACAGCCCGACCTTCAGGTTCTTCGCGGCGAAGATGTCGATGATGGCCCGCACGATGGTCGTCTTGCCGGTGCCCGGTCCGCCGGTCAGCACCAGCACCTTGTTCACGATGGCCTGCCTCACCGCGTCGCGTTGCTTGTCCGCGAACGCGATGCCCATTTTCTTTTCGACCCACCCGAGCGCCTTCTCCACGTCCACCTCGGGCAACGGGTGTTCGCCGGTCCGCAGCGCCTTCACCCCGCGGGCAACACCCAGTTCGGCCATGAATAGCGGCTTCAGGTAGAGCAGCGCTTGCCCTTCCACTGCTTCATCCACCACCCGCGCGCCGGCCGCTTTCACCGGCGTGTCGCGCACGATCTCGTCTTCGATCCGCAGTTGCTCGATGGCCTCGGCGATGCCCTCGGTGGCGATCTGCGTGAGTTCGACGGTCTTCTCCAGCACCACGTGTTCCGGCAACCCGACGTGCCCGTTGCCACTGCCCTCTTGCAACACGTGCCGCACCGCCGCTTGTGCCCGCTTGGGTGAATCGCGTGGGATGCCGAGCTTCAGTGCCAACTCGTCGGCGGTCTTGAAGCCGACGCCCCAGATGTCGGTGCTCAGGCGGTACGGGTTCTGCCGCACCTGCTCGATGGCGTTCTCGCCGTACTGCTTGTAGATGCGCACCGCCCGTGCCGTGCCGATGCCGAAGCTCTGCAAGAAGGTCATGATCTTGTGGACCGCCTGATTCTGCTTCCAGCTCTCGCGGATTAGTTCAATCCGCTTCGGCCCGATGCCCTTCACCTGCGTGAGGAACGACGGCGATTTGTCGATCACTTCGAGCGTCCGCTCGCCGAACACCTCCACGATCTTCGCCGCGTACTTCGGCCCGACGCCCTTCACCAGCCCGCTGCCCAAGTACTTTTCAATCCCGGCGGCCGTGTGCGGAGGGGTGGTGCGCAGTTCGGCCGCCTTGAACTGCTGCCCGTGCTGGCGGTCCACCTGCCACTCGCCGCTCGCCTCCACGAACTCGCCGGCAATGATCTGCGACAGGTGCCCGACGACCGTGACGAGGTCTCGGTGCCCGCGGGCCTGCACCCGCAGCACGCAGTACCCGTTGTCCAGGTTGTGGAACGTGATGCGTTCGATCACGCCCGAGAGGGTGTCGGCCATGCGAACAGGGTAACGACGGAAGACCACCGTCCGCAATGGCTGAAGTACAGAAGGGCGGGAATGAGGAAGCCAGGAAGGCAGGAAAAAGGCCGAGTTCATTTCCTGTCTTCCTGGCTTCCTCATTCGCCCCGAGTCGGCGCCTCCCCGTATAACAGCGGCTTCCCTCCCGGTGCCGGTTATGGATGTCGAAGCGCTCATCTCGCGTCGCTCGGCGACGGTCGAAATCTCCGGCATCCGCAAGGTGTTCGAGCTGGCGGCGGCGCTCAAGAACCCGATCAACCTGAGCATCGGTCAGCCGCACTTCGACACGCCCGAGCCGATCAAGGCGGCAGCGCAAGCGGCCATCGCCGCCGGCAAGAACGCCTACACGCTCACGCAAGGGGCACCCGAGTTCCGCGACCGCCTGATCGCCGACGTGACGGCGAAGTACGGCCATGCCGACCGCGACGTGATCGTGACGAGCGGGACGAGCGGCGGGCTGATGCTGGCGATCCTGGCGGTTCTCAACCCCGGCGACGAGGTGGTGACGCCTGACCCGTACTTCGTCATGTACCCGAACATGGTGACGCTCGCCGACGGCAAACTCGTGACCGTGGACACCTTCCCGACGAAGTTCCGCCTCGACCCGGATCGCGTGATCGCCGCGTGTACGCCGCGCACGAAAATCATCCTGCTGTGCAGCCCCGCGAACCCGACCGGCTGCCTGATCGAACCGGAGTCGATGAAGGCCATTGCCGAGTTCGCCGCGAAGCGGAACATCCTCGTCATCTCGGACGAGATCTACTCGGCGTTCGTGTACGACGCCCCGCCCCGTAGCCCGGCCGAGTGGAACGAGAACGTGCTGGTGGTGGAGGGGTTCGGCAAGACGTACAGCATGACCGGCTGGCGGCTGGGGTACGCGCACGGCCCGAGCCGGCTAATCGAGGAGATGAAGAAACTCCAGCAGAGCACGTTCATCTGCGCCCCGAGCATGGCCCAGTTCGGCGGGCTGGCGGCACTCGACTTCGACATGAGCGGGTACATCGCCGACTACAAGCGGAAGCGGGACACGCTCATCGCCGGGTTGAAAGACCTGTACGAGTTCACCGAACCGGGTGGGGCGTTCTACCTCTTCCCGCGGGCACCGTGGGGCACCGGCACCGAGTTCGTGGCTGAGGCGATTGCCAACAACCTGCTCGTCATCCCGAGCACCACGTTCAGCGGGCAGGACACGCACTTCCGCATCAGCTACGCC
>JANNVG010000623.1:0-5648 GCA_031414395.1 Fimbriiglobus sp. | reverse complement strand
GACACCCGCACGATGCCGACCGCCCGGCCGCGACGCCCCGCCGCCAGCCTCCAACACCCCGACACCGAGCGACAGACCGACCACTCCGAGCGCCGGGAGACTTCTTCCCCGCCGCGGCCTCAGTCCGCCGCGGGGAGTTTCCGGGCGGCCGGATGGCCTTCGGTCAGTTCCAAGTACGCGCCGGGGGCCACGTCGTCCCACGACTGCGTCTCGCCCCACGACCACTTCACCGTGAGGCGCTTCACCCGGCCGGCCGACGCCAACCCGAACAGCAGGCGGGAGTCGCTCGCCGACAGGTAGCTGCCGCCGCCCTTGACGAATCGGGTCAGGGTCCGGCTCTCCCCGTCGAGGGTGACGGTCGACCCGACCACGTCGCGGTTCCCCTTGCCGACGAGTTTCACGCCCAGCCACGGCTGTCGCACGGGCCACTCGCCCCGCAGCACCGCGACGGGGCCGTTGGTGTGCGTGACGACGAGGTCCGGGCGGCCGTCGTTGTCCAGGTCGCCGACGGCCAGCCCGCGGGCGACGGCCGGCGTACGGAAGTACGGGCCGCACCGCCCGCTCGCGTCCTTGAACGCCCGGCCGGTCGGCGACGGGACGTTTTGGAAGAGGACGGGGGTTTGCTTGAGCGGACTCCCACTCGGGTGCCGCAACACGTGCCCGTGGGCGACGACGAGGTCTTCCCACCCGTCGCCGTCCGCGTCCGCGAAGGCGGTTCCGAACCCGACGCGGCTCATGCCGATCGCGCCGACGCCCAGCGCCTTGGAGCGGTGGTCGAACAGCTCGTTCCCCGTCGCGTGGTAGAGGGCGTGCAGCTCGCCCTGGAAGTTCGTCACCCACACCGACGGGCGACCGCTCCCGTCGTACTCGCCCACGTCCACCCCCATGCTGCCGTTGTACCGGCCGGAGTCGTCCACTGCGACGCCGCTCCGCAACCCCTTCTCCTCCAGCCGGCCGCCGCGGTTCCAGAACAGGAAGTTGTTCGTCGCGTCGTTGCCCACGTACACGTCCGGCCGGCCGTCCCCGTTCAGGTCCGCCGTCACCACGCCCAACCCGCAGCCGGCCGGCTGGAACCCCTGCTCGGCCGCCACGTCGCGGAAGGTCAGCCCCTTCTCGTTCTTGAACAGGGCGTGGACCAGCGGCTTGAACTTCTGCGGCGGGCAGACGTCGCGGGCGACGCCGGGCGCCTGCCCGACACACGGCGGGTCGTTGGCGGGGGACCAGTCGCAGTAGTGGCACACGTACAGGTCCGGGAAGCCGTCGCCGTCGATGTCGGCCCAGGCCGCGCTCGTGCTCCACGACGAGTCCTTCAGGCCGAGCTTCTCACCGACCGCACTGAACTTCCGCCCGCCCCGGCCGTCCGGCTCGTTGTGGAACAGCTCGACCCGGCCGAACCCGGTGACGGCGAAGTCGGGGAACCCGTCGCGGTCGTAGTCCGCCACGGCGACGCCGTGCGCGTACCACCACGGGATCGCCAGCCCGACCCGTTCCGTCACGTCCTCGAAGGTCATCCCGCCGCGGTTGCGGAACAGTTTGCCGGGGTGCCCTCTCAGTTCCGCCTTGGTCGGCCCGTCGAAGTGGCCGCCGCCGACCACGAACACGTCGAGGCGGCCGTCGCCGTCGTAGTCGAACACCGCCACGCCCGCGCCCAGGGACTCGAGGATGGTGAACCGATCCGCCTCCTCCCCGTTGCGGCAGGTGGCGCGGACGCCGGACGCCTCGGTCACGTCGCGGAACCATGCCGGGCCGAGGTCGGCCGGTGCGGGCGGCTCCGGGGGGGGCGGAACGGGCGTGACCGGCGGGGCGGGTGGGGAACAGGCGAGAACGAGCGCCGCCGCGACGACGGCGAGGGCGGCGCCCAAGCGCAGGGGGCGAGTGCGGGCGGGCATGGGGGTGTCCGTGCGGGCGCGGGCCGTCACTTCTTGGTTCGAGCGGCTTCCAGTTCCTCGTACCGCTTCCGGCACTTGTCGGCCTCGTCGGGTCGGCCGGCGAGGCGGTGGCAGCGGCTCATTTCCAGGTGGGCCTCGGGCGAGTTGGGCGCGAGGGCCACGACCTCCCGCAGCAGCCGTTCGGCGGCCGGCACCTTCCCCTCGTCCAGGTCCATCGCCGCCAACTCCAGCGAGGCGGCGAGGTGGCGCGGCCCGCCGAGCAGCCCGTCGAAGAGGGCCCGCGCGTCGGCCGGGCGACCCGTCACCCGGTACGCCGCCGCCAGCCCGTACCGCACCTGGGTGTTGTCCGGGTACTTGGACCGGAGGTGCTCCAGGTGTTCCCGCGTCTCCTCCGGCTTTTCCTGCGCCAGCGCCTGGGCCAGGAGGAACCGCGCCCCGAAGTGGTCCGCGTCCAGGGTGAGTATCTCCCGCAGCGCGGCGACGCCCGTCGGGTGGTCCTTGACGTGCCCGCAGAGGATCGTGAGCCAAAGCAACCCCTGCACCTGATCCTCGCGGCCGGGCCGCAGCGCCCGCCATCGGCCGATGGCCCGCCGCAGTGGGCCGGCCCGCGCCTCGGCCGCCGCGCGGGGGTCGCCGCTGCCGGACAGCGCGTTCAGCGACCCTTCCAAATACGCCTCCAGCGCGAGTGCGGACTCGGCGCCCGGCCGGTCGATGGCCTCGGCGAACAGGCGGTCCGCCTCCGCCAGGTCGCCGTCCTGGGCGCGGAGGTGTCGCGCCTCGGCGTCGTGCGCGGCGTCGGCGCCGCGCAGCCCCTTGTACGTGCGGAGGTGATCGGCGGCGCGGGGCAGGTCGCCGCCCCGGCGGCAGGCCTGCGCCGCGAGCAGGTGGGCCGCGGCGTCGTCGGGCCGCTCGGCCAGTCGCGCGGCCAGCGACTGATACGCGACCCCGAAGTCCCGCCGGTCGAGCGCCGCCCGCGCGGCGTCGAGGCCGTCCCCGTGCCACACCGCCCACCCCACCCACCCCAGGCCGGCGACGGCCAGCAGCGCCACGGCGATTAACACCCGCCCGCGAGCCTTGCCCTGCGCCGGGGGGCGAGCGGGGGACGGCGCGGGGGTGGACTTCGGCTGGCGCATGTGCGATCCCGGAGCGTTCCGGCCATTGTAACCGGCGCGCCCCGCGCCGCAACGCCCCCCCCTTTCGGAGACGGATTCATACGAGGCGTGCGGAGTAACGGAGGGAGGTTCGTGACCCGCGCGTCCCCGGTGGGCGGGCCGGCCCGGAGTACGCTGTCCTCGCCCGCTGCTCGCTGCTGGGTGATTAACTTGACCCGACCTGACCCCGTAGCTCAACCGGATCGAGCAGCCGCCTTCTAAGCGGCAGGTTGTGAGTTCGAGCCTCACCGGGGTTACTCGCCTCAACCTCCCTCACCTCCCTGCGACCGCCATCAACTGGCTGGTTTTCTTGGGGAATCGCACCCGCCGTCAGTTCCTCCGCGACCTTGCCCGCCATCACCACCCCGCCGTCCCCATCACCCGCTTGGCCCAACTTGGGGCCAAACTGGGGCAAGCCAGAGGCCAAACTTTCCCCGTCTGCGGGTAACACCGAGGGCATGTTCTCGACCGCCCGGCTGAGGTGGCCGAGTTGCAGTCGGCCGTAGGTGCGCAGGGTGAGCTTGGGGTCGGAATGCCGCATCAACGTCATCACCTCGCGGAGCGTCGCGCCACCCTCTTCGGCCAAGTGCCGGAGCGAGTAGAAGCTGACCACCAGTTCCCGACCGTCCGGGCCGGGTTTGGCGAACGGCAGGCCGGCGGCGGGCAAATCGACCCGGATCAGGTCGGCCGCGCGATCCGCCCAGGTGCCGGGCCAGACGGCACCCGAAGCGGGTCGGCCGTCGAGGTAGCCGACCATCTCGGCGGCCACGTCGGATGGGAGCGGTTGCTCGACCGCCTTCCCGTTCTTCGTCCGCGTGCCGTCGAGCCGAACCAGCGGGACCGCCCCGGTCAGCAGGAAATCGGCGGCGGTGAGGCGTGACAGCTCGACCGGCCGGAAGGCGGTGACGGTGGCGAGCGCGTACAGCGCCGCACGGTCGCGGCCGGCCAACCCGCGGAAGTCGGCGGCGCTCGTCCGGGCGGCGAAGATCAGACAGCGGATTTCCTCGGCCGAGAGCAGGGCGTACTCGACCCGCCGGTCGTGCTCCGGGTTCCCGCCGGCCATATGGTCGAGCGGGTTCTCAGCCAATCGGCGGTCGCGGACGGCCCACGCAGCGAACTGCTTCACCGCGTCCAAGTGGTAGTTGACCGACCGGACACTCAGGCCGGTGGACCGGCTGTCGAGGAGGGTGAGGGCCGTGGCCCGCGGGTAGCGTCGGGCCTTCCCGTTCCCCACCGCCGCCAGACGGTGCCGCCGTACCAGCGGGGTGACGGCCTCCCGCTTCACCCCCAGCGCCGCCGCCAACTCCGCTTTGGTGAACCACTCTTGGCCGTCCGGCAGCGGAACCACTTCGACCGGGGTGCGCAACTCCGTTAAGAACTCTTCCACTCGGGAGGCGGACAGATCAGTCAGCTTTTTGAACTGGCAGCCGTCGATCACCCGGCGGGCGGCAGCGAGCTTGGTGCGGACATGCTTGGAAGTGGAGTCCTTCGCCCGCAAGTGCTTTTCCCAGGCGGCCAAATGCTCTCCGAGGGGTCGGCCGCGGTGGGACTCGAACGGGTCCGTGTTCCCGGCCTTCTCGTGCTCGATCTTTGTGAGCAACTGGCCGAGCATCATCTCGGCGGCGGCCTTGTTAGTGCTGAGCGGCACCTTGCGGACGGTGCCGTCTGCGTGCCGTACCTTCGCGTACCACTTCTTCACCCGCTTCGTTTGGCCGGTACTCTTGCAGCGGAAGGTCGGGCGGAACAGGCTGGCCATTGTGGGTTCCTCGCGGGTGGTGGACGTTACCGGGTTTTGGAGTGGCGTTCAACGCCGGGAGTGGCGAACAGGGTCGGGTGGTCCAGGCGGGCGAGCGGGGACAGGCGGTCCCAGCACGTGTCCCCTGCCACCGCCAGCAGGCCGACGGCGGCAGGCAGCTCGCGGGCCGGGTCGAGGGCACCGAACGCTAGCGGGCCGTCGGGTCGCGCCGGGTGCGGGCCGCACGCCTTGCCGGTCGCCGGGTCGAACCCGACCCACCGCCGCCCGCAGACGAGCGCCCGCACGCCGGTGTGCAGCACCGCCAGCGGGCCGCGCAGGTTGGCCGGCGGCGGGCGGTCGAACACCAACTCCTCCCCCTCGGCGGTCGGGCGGCAGCCGGCGGCGGTGAGCGCGGCGAGCAGGGCGGATGCGGTCATGCGGCACCCCCGCCGTCCGCCGGCGACAGGTCCAGCCCACTCAGCCCGCGGTGCGGGTTCGAGCGGTAGCGCACCGGGGCCGGCCGCTCGCTCGCCGCGGCGGGCATTCCCTCGCCCGCCCCGGCCGGAACCCCTCCGGCATCTCCCGCATCTCCGGCGGCGGGGTCGGCGGCGTCGGCGTCCCCCGTGCCCGACCCGGCCAGATTCGCTCCGGCATCTCCCGCAACTCCGGCGGTCGCTCCGACCCGCACCGGCACCACCGCCCCACCGGCTCGTCTTCGTCCGGTCGGCCCCCGCCTTGTCCAGCATCCGCCCGCCGAAGTTCCGCCGGGCGAAGTGCCGGAACCGCCCGGCCAGCAGCCGCGAGTCCAGTTTGCCGCACAACTCCTCGACCGCCGACCGCAGGTCGCCCACCCACTCCGGCGGGTCGTCCCCC
>JANNVG010000622.1:0-3786 GCA_031414395.1 Fimbriiglobus sp. | reverse complement strand
AGAACCCGAAGGTGGTGGAGGAACTGAAGGCGCTGCTGGCGAAAATGAACGACGAGATCGGCGGGGCGAAGCCGACCGCCCGTCGGCCAGCCGGCGTGGTGACGAACCCGAAGACGCTCTACCCGACGGAAGACGCACCGGCGGCGAAGGCGACCGAGTTGGACAAGTTGAAGAGCGGCGACACGGTCGCGTCGGCGGCGGCCCCGCAAGTGAACGGCAAGCCGTTCACCGTGGTGTGCAAGATCGAGACGGAGCAGAAGGACACGGTCGTCGTCGCCCAGGGCGGGGCCACGCTCGGGTATGCCCTTCACTTGAAAGACGGGTGTGTGGTGTTCAGCGTTCGCACCGGCAACGACGAAGTGACGGAAATTCAATCGGCCGCGATCAAGGGGCCGGTGGAGATCACAGCGAAGTTGGAGAAGGGCGGGGCGATGACGCTCACCGTCGGCGACCAGAAGGCGGTGACGGGCAAAGCGGCGAGCCTGATCCCCCGTCAGCCGGCGGAGGCGTTCTGCGTCGGGCACGACAGCGGCCAGCCGGTCGGCAAGTACGGCAAGGTGAAGCCGTTCGACGGCAAGCTGAGCGGGCTGAGGGTGACGACGCCGTGATGTCAGATTTGGCGAGCCGAGCACCCACCGGTGCCGGATGCATGAAGAACCCGGCACCTGACGGTGCTCGGCTCGCCACCCTCACCGCGTGTCGCCTTTGAACTTGAGCGCGGGCTTGCCGGTCACGTCGGTGCTGGTGAAACTCGGGCACCAGTACCGTTCGACGTGCTCCACCACCTTGTCGGTGCCCTCGAAGTGGCTCTTCGCCCCCGGCCGGTTGGGGTCGTACATGGTGTCGGTCATGTCCCGCATGAGGGCCACGTTCTTGCCGAGCTTCACCATCTGGCGGATGGCGAACGGCCGCCCGAGCACGCACATGTTCAGGTGAACTCCGCACAGGATGACGTTCTCGACCTTCCGCTCCGCCAGCAGGTTCCACGTCTCCTGCCCGTCGTCGGTGATCGCATCAGCGTCGGCCATCTCGATGCCCGCCGTCTGCCGCGTCCACGGCCCGCGGATCTCGCACTTCGTCTTGCAGTCGCACCCCATGTCCGAGTCGTCGATGGGCAGCACGCCCTCCCGCTTCGCGTCGGTCCAGTGCCAGCAGGTGCCCCACCGCTCGCTCTTCACCAGTTCGATGGGGGCTTTGGCGAACTTGGCGTCGGTCGCCCGCTTCCGCTGCGGGGTGTCCTTGTAGTACCCGGTGCAGGTGCTCGGCGCGTGGATCACGAACACGCCCTGCTTGCGGGCCGCCTTCAGCATGTCGTTCATCGGCCCGCCCAGCTCGCCCACGCGGGCCTCGGCCGACTTGCACCAGTGGTGGTCCCACATGTCGCACACGATCACCGCCGTCTTCGTCGTGTCCCACTTCACCGCCTTCTCGGTCGGCGCCACGGCCGGCTCGCCCACCGGCGACGACCGCGAGCGGAGTGTCAGTTTCAGTTCCGCGGGGTCGGCGGCGGACGACAGCACGGCGACACCGAGCAGGGCGAGGGCGGCGAGGGGTCGGACCACGGGAGGCACTCCGAGAGGGCGGGTGGGGTGAAGGTAGTCGTGGCGGGCGGTCGTAGCAAGCCGCGGCCACTATCGTAGTCGGTGGCCACTATGCCCCCCCGTGAGGCCGACATGTCGTACACCACCTCGCCCGCCATCGAGCGCCGCGTCGCCCCGCGGTTCCGCCCGACCGTCGGCACCATCTGCCGCCTCCGCGAGCGGAACCAGGTGGCGCTCGTGTGGAACATCTCGAGCACCGGCATCAGCATGATGATCGCCGACCCGCCGCCGGCCGGCACGGTGTTGCAAGCCGAACTGACGACCGAGGGCGGGAGCGTGCTGCCGCTGGTGCTGCACGTGGTGCACGTGAAGCGGGCCGACACCGGCGACTACCTGATCGGCGGGCGGTTCGCGGTGCCGCTGACGGAACCCGAAATCCGGCGGTTCCTCGCCCCCGGCACTGCTGGCTGACCGTGCTCCGGAGCTGGCGGGTTCCCTCCCACAACCCGAGCACCCATTCGCCGCGGCCGCGTTCGCTCGTGCAGAATGCGAAGGGGCTGGGGAAGTACGACGGACTTCGGCCGATCCGCTCCTGCGTGAACTCCGACAACGGTCGCCTCACTTGGGGACGCGGCCATTGTTCACGACGATCTGGACCGCCCGCACGCCCGATTCCAGCGCCCCCTGCATCCAACTGTGGTTGAGCGAGGCGTGTTCCCCGGCAAACACCACCCGCCCTTCCGGTTCGAGGATGTGGCGGTGTAATTCGGTGTGCTGACCGGGCATGAACCAACTGAACGCCCCGGCCGTCCAGCGGTGCTTGTCCCACCCCCACACCGCGGACCCCGTCACCATGCCCTTCTGCTCGACGTCCGGGTGAACGCCCGCCAGGGATCGAACGGCCAGTTTCACAGCGTCGGCCGGATTGCCGGCCGCCATCCGGCGGGCGGCCAGCCCCCAGGTGTAGCTCGCCAGTAGCACTCCACCAGCGGCTGACACCTTGGCGTCGCGGGCCTGAGCGTTGTCAGACGGGTAGTACGTCATGCCGGTCGGCAGGTCGGTGATCGTGCCACCGCCGTAGACGCCGTCGGTCTGTTCCCAGAAACGCGAGCCGCAGTTGAGCAACACCTTGGTGCCCGACTCGTAGTGCAGCACCCGAATGGCCCGCCGCTTCTCCGGTGAGAGTCCCGGAGTGAACTTCACCCGATCCAGCACTGAGAACGGGACGGTGCAGATGAGGAAGTCGCCCTCCACCTTCTCCTCTTTGCCGGCCTCGGTGAACCGCGCCTCGACCACGCCTTTCTCCGCGTCCTGTCGCACCTCCGCCACCTCGCACCCGCACCGCGGTGGAGTCTTCAACTGGCCGACGAACGCCTTCGGCAACAGGTCCATGCCCCCGACGATTTCGTCGAGCGGTTGCGAGTACACCTCCAGCACCTCGTCCCGAAGCACCTCGGTGGCGGCGGTGTGGAAGAGCGTTTCTTCGGCCTGAGTGACGGACAGGTACTCGATGGCCTCGTCTGACAGTTCGGCCCGCTGGAACAATTGGCGGAGGGAGAGGCGGTCCAGTTGCCGCACTTTCTTGAGTGCGGGAGCGACGGCGAACAGGTCCTTCCGCTCGTCGGCCGTCAACTCCTTCCACGCCTTTGTGACCGCCCGCTCCCACAACTCGTCGGACGATTTCCCCCGCTCCCACTCGGCCAGCTTGAACTCGGCCGACAGCTTGGCCGTGTCCTTCTGCCGCACTTTCTTGCCGCGGGCGACGCAGTACGCCTCCGGGTTGTTCTGGATGAACGGCCGCAGTTTCAGGTCGAACGCTTTCACGTAGTGCCGGGTCACGTCGTGCTGTTTGGGGATTCGCATCGCACCGAGTTCCCCGCGGCGGCCGTCGGCGAACGTGTGCGTCCGCACCCGCCCGCCGAGGTGCTTCGTGTCGGCCTCCAGCAGAATGACCGTGTGCCCGCGCTGTTCGAGTTCGTAGGCCGCGACCAATCCGGCGAGGCCGGCCCCGACCACGATCACCCGCTTCGGCTTCGCCGGCGGGTCGGCCGCGCGGAGTCGGGCGAGGAGTGGTAGTCCTGCCACGACTCCAGACACGAAACGGGAGACTGTAGCACCAGGAGTGCCACTATCCCGACCCTGAGCGAGCGTGATGCAGGGTCTTCATGGTCTGGGTGCGTGGCTGTGCCCGCCGCTCGCGTTGCAGGTCCAACGCCAGTCGCTCTTCCAGGTGCTGCTTCGTCCG
>JANNVG010000621.1:0-3547 GCA_031414395.1 Fimbriiglobus sp. | reverse complement strand
CGGACGAAGCAGCACCTGGAAGAGCGACTGGCGTTGGACCTGCAACGCGAGCGGCGGGCACAGCCACGCACCCAGACCATGAAGACCCTGCATCACGCTCGCTCAGGGTCGGGATAGTGGCACTCCTGGTGCTACAGTCTCGCAAAATCCGGCAGTTGATCCGTGCCTTGGAGCGGGCGGGGTTCGTGAACCGCGGGGGCCGCGGCAGCCATCGCAACTTCGAGCACCCGTCGGGCGAACGGGTCACGATTTCGGGCAAGGAAGGGGACGACGCCAAGCCGTACCAAGAGCGGGCGGTCCAAGACGCCATCGCGGAAAGTACACCAGAGCCGAATGGCGGGACGGATACGAACGCCGAGGAGGGGAACCCATGACCGACGCGGCCCGGTACGTGAAGCTGGTCGAGTGGTCGGACGCGGACGGGGCGTTCGTCGGCCAGTGCCCCGGAGTGATCGGACCGTGCTGCCACGGGCCCGACGAAGCGGAGGTGTACCGCGAGCTGTGTGAGATCGTCGAAGAGTGGATTGCCCTACTCCACCAAGACGGCAAGCCCCTGCCGCCGCCGACGGTCGGGCGAGGGATCGCCGCCTTGATCGCGTAACTCACGGATCGTTCGCCGCCCGGCCAACGCACCGCCGGTCGCCGCGTTACCCCGGAAACATCCCCCTCGGAGCGTTCCCGTGAACCGTGTCGCCCCTCTGCTGCTGGTAGCGTTCGCCGCGCCTGCGTTCGCTCAGACAGCCGACGTGATCAAAGAAGGCGGCGGGATCGAGTTGCCGAGCGACATCAAGACGGTCGAGTACGACATTCGCCCGCTACTGTACATGCCCGGCTCCGCGCGGGCCGGGTTCGATTCGGTCGAGTAAATCGCCCGCGAGGTGACGGCGGCCGTCGAACCGGGTGCCTGGAACAAACCCGGCCGCGAGATCGGCGAGAAGAACGGCACGCACCTCGTCGTCACCACCAGCGCGAACCGACACGCCGACATCAAGACACTTCTGCAAGTGCTGACCGACCGCACCGATTTGGCGGTGGACGTGTCCGGCACCGTGTACGAACTCGACCGCAAGCAGTACGAGACCGAACTGCTGCCAAAGGCGGGCAAGCGCACACCGGAGTTCGGCCGTCCGGTCGAAGTGAGCGACGAGTGGGCGAAACTGGTGGCGAAGAGTGGGCTGAAGACGCTCGACGGCACCGCCCGCATCGCCACCGGCCGAGCTGCGACGGTCGTTTCCAGCCGAAAGGCGGTTGAGTACCTCGGCAGTGGTGGGAAGCAGAAGCCGAGCGAGGCGTTCGACCTGGAGTTCGTCGGCACCACCATTTCGGCGACGGTGCGGGTGCCGCGCGAGCGGCGGTCGGTATTCATGAGTGTCACGGAAACCACCCGCGAGTTGGTGGAGGTGGTGAAGGGCCGGAAGGACGACGCCCTCCGCGGAGACATTTCACTCGCCGAAACGCCGCGGGTGTCCGAAGTGGTGGTGAAAGCCGACGCGGGGGAAATCGCGGACGGGGCGGCGGTGGCCGTGCCGTTGAGCGGGAGCGCGAAAGACCTGGTGCGGGTGCTGATCTTCCGCCCGGTCATCTTCATCCAGGCGGAGGAGGACGCCATCAGGAAGGCGGACGCCGAGAAGAAGAAGTGACGATCGCACCGCCCGCGGGCGGCCGTGGCCGCGCGGCGCGTCTCGTGCCCAGGACGGGGGGCAACTTCGCCAGTCTCGTCGCCGACGGTTGAGGTGGCCGCCGCGGGCGGGTAGGATGTGTCGGCCACGACCGCCTGTCGCCCGACGTACCGAGGCGCGGCGGCGCGGCGGAGGTGTCGTCATGAGACCACGACTGTTGGCAACCCTCGGGATTGCCGTCTGCGCCGCCCCGGTCGGGGCGGAGGACGATGTCCCGAACGAAGACGAAGCGCCGGAGGGGGTGTACGGCGAAATGGACGACGAGGTGTTCCGTCAACCCGCGGAACAGTTGGAGGTGGGCGTGTTCCCAGTCGTAGAGCGGATCGCCCCATTGCGTCGGCGTGTGAAGGAGGAAGTGGTCGAGTCGCTTCAAATCGGCGATGAACGCCTCGAACAGGTCCAGGCGTGCGGCGAGTGCGGCCCACGGTTTGAACCGCTCTTTAACGGCCACTGGGATCGAGACGGTGTAGATCGGTTGTCCGTTCCCGATGGCCATTATGCCCCCTTCTCGGCTTCGAGTTCGGCGATCAGTTCACCCAGTTTGAATGGCACGGCGTTCGACATCGCCGCCTCCATGTCGGCCAACTCCTCGGCGGTGCCCTGCGGGATCAACGCCATGACCCTGGCCTGAGCCTTATCCCGCTCCGCCCGCAGGCGGGCGATCTCCCCGTGAAGTTCCTCGATCAACCGCTTGAGCGCTTCGTTCTCCACGATCAGGTGCTTGTCGCCGATCGCAACGCCTCCTCAAAGGATAGTGCCATCATACCACGCGGCTCACCCCTCCAGGTACGCGCCGATCTTGCGGAACTTGTCGTACCGCTCTTGAAGCAGTTGCGGGATGGGCTTGTCGGCCAGGTCGCGGAGGTAGCGGGCCAGGTACGTCCGCAGGGTGTTCGTCATCTCCCGCGGGTTGCGGTGGGCGGCGCCCACCGGCTCCGGGATGATGTCGTCGATCACCCCGTGCTTCTTCAGGTCCGCCGACGTGAGCTTGAGCGCCTCCGCCGCCCGCGGCTTCGTCTCGTCGTTCGCCACCTTCCACAAGATGCCCGCGCACCCCTCCGGCGAAATCACCGAGTAGTAGGCGAACTGCAACATGCTCACCCGGTCGCCGATGCCGATGCCCAGCGCCCCGCCGCTGCCCCCCTCGCCGATCACCACGCACACGACGGGCGTCGGCAGTTGCGTCATCTCCAGGATGCTGGTGGCGATGAGTTGGCTCTGGCCCCGCTCCTCGGCGCCGATGCCGGGGTACGCGCCGGGCGTGTCGATCAGGCAGACGATCGGCAGGCGGTATTTCGCCGCCAACTTCATCTTGCCGAGCGCCTTGCGGTACCCCTCCGGGTGGGCGCACCCGTAGAAGCACTGCTGCCGCTCCTTCAGGTTCCGCCCCTTCTGGTGGCCGACGAGCATGACTTTGATGCCGTCCACGCGGGCGAACCCGGTGCGGATGGCGCGGTCGTCGCCGAACGCGCGGTCGCCGTGCAGTTCGGTGAACTCCTCGAACAACGTGTCGATGTAGTCGCACGTCTGCGGGCGGTTCGGGTGCCGCGACACCAGCACCGTCTGCCACGGCGTCAGGTTGGCGTACCGCTGCTTCTTCAGGTCGTTCAGGTCGTACCGCATCCGCCGGATCGCCTCGCCGTCGCCGGACGATTCTTCCAGCTTGGCCAGCGACAGCTCCAACTCGTGGATGTCGGTCTCGAACGGCAGCGGGGTGGGGATCATGCTGATTCCTGGCGAACCCGGCCCGCAAGGGCCGCGGGTGGCGGGACAGGTTGTTGTACGCCCCACCCCCGGCCCGTGCGGGCCGGGTTCGCCCGAAAAACGCCCGGCACAACAACCCCAGCGGGTCCAATTACACGTCCGCC
>JANNVG010000620.1:0-14402 GCA_031414395.1 Fimbriiglobus sp. | reverse complement strand
GGGTTTGCCCCCCCCCCCCCCCCCCCCCCCCAAATCGCTTCCCCCCCCCGCGTTGGGTGGTTTGTTTATACCCCGTACCTCTTAAAACCCAAACACCCCGGCACCGAGCAATCGACCGACCACTCCAAACGCTCTACGCCGTCTGCACCAGCACCGTCGGGGCGACGCCCTCGCTGTCGCGGTCGCACACGACCGCGTTGAACTCCTCCTCGGCCAGCTTGCGGCACACCAGCGAGTGCTCGATGTCGGCCACCGGCATCGACTCGTGCGGGAACCGCCACGTCCGCAGCTCGCTCACCCAGGCGGCCGCCGCGTGCCACACCGCCCGCGACCAGCCGGTCAGCACGGCCGACGGGCTGTCCTTGCCCAGGCGGACCAGGTCGGCGTCCAGGTCGAGCAGGTCGGACACGGTCTGGATGATGATGGTGCGGTGGCGGTCCGGCACGGTGTCGCCGGTCAGCACCCGGCGGTAGTCGCGGGTGACGATCCGCAGTACGGCCGACAGGTGGTCCCACTTGGCCAGCAGGAAGCGTTCGTCCGGGTTGATAAACAGGTCGGGCATGACGGACCTCGGCGGCTGGCGGAAATTGCCAACCCACCGATTGCGTTTTGGCCCCGAAAGTGGACACGAATTCCGACTACTTTTCCGAAATACTTTTCAGTCGTCGCTCACGGCAGACCGGCCCACTTCCGCACGCCCCACTCGGCGGCCAACAAACCCAGCACTAAGATCAGCGTCAGCCACGACTTGCGCGCCGGATACTCGGTCCGCGTGTCCACTTTCGCCACCTTCGCTTGAAGCTGCGAGAGTAGCTCCTTCATCTGATCCGGCTGGTAAACCTTCCCCCCGCTGCTGGCGGCGATCTCTTCGAGCAGCGGCAGATCGGCGGACAGTTCGACGACCTCCTCATTGTCCGGCGGCAGCACCTCGAACGTACTCCGCAGCTTGCTCGGCTGGCCGTCCGAACCGACCGGCCCTTGCAGTTGCGCCTCCCAGTCGGGGATTTCCAACTCGATGGCGTACCGGCCGGGGGCGAGGTCGCGGAGCTTGCCGGTCACGTCGCGGGGGCGGCCGTCCGGCTGTTGGAGCGGGGTCAGGCCGAGCGGCTGTTCCTTCTCGCCCTCCTTCACCGGCAGCCGGATCACCCGCACGCCCTTCAGCGTGTTCGGCTTCAGCTTGTCCACCGCCTCCGTGCCGCGGGCCAGCACTTCCACGTCCTGCCCGGTGCGGAAGGCCGGCTCGCGGGTGCCGAAGCGGATGGTGCCGGCCGGGTTCTGCGCCGGCAGCAGGCGGTCGGACGCCGCCCACTGCGCCACCTGCCCCCAGAACTTGTGGTGGTACTTGTCGCCCACCTTGTAGCGCCACCGCCACGTCGAATCGACGCCCACATACAGCACCCGCCCGAACCCGTAGTTCTGTCGGGCGATGAGCGGCGCGCCGTTCGTCTCGGCCAGCACCTCCGCCCCGTCCTTCGCCCGCCCGGTCGTCGCCCAGTAGTGCGGCGGCAGCCCCTCCCAGATGGCGCGCGTTTGGGCCGACGTGTCGCCCAGTTGCAGGAACCAACTCCGCTGGCCGTCCGGGGCGAGGGTGAGGCGGAAGCCGTTCTTCTCCTGGTACTCGGTCGGGCCGGTGATAGGCAGCAGTTTGCGGAGCGGGTTGGCGTCGTCTTGAAATGCCGCGGGCACGCTCCGCTTGCCGGCCACCACCACCAGCGTGCCGCCGTCTTCGGCCACGTACTTTTCCAGCCACCCCCAATCCCGCACTTGCTCCGGTTCCACGTCGCCAAGAACCAGGCAGTCGTACCCGGCGATCTCGTCGGGTGGCGGCAGGGTGCGGGCGGGCGTGCCGAACTTCTTCAACTGCTCGTCGGTGGCAGTGGTGATTCGCGGCTGGCGGAAAACCACGCTCCGCACGTCCATGTTCTCGTCGCGGCCCAGGCAGGTGTGCAGGTAGTGGAACTCCCAGCGGGCCTCGCCGTCGATCAGCAGCACGCGGGCGCGGTCCTTCACCACGTTCACGCGGGCGATGCGGGTGTTGTTCGACGGGAACTTGTCGGCGGCGGTGTCCGACTTCACCGTGACGGTCAGCGACTGCGGGCCGGGGGTGTCGAGCTTCGCCCGCAGCGCGAACTGGTACGTCTGGTCCTGCCCGTTGTGGCGGATCGTCTCCTTCACCGGCGGGCGGGGGTTGCCCTTCTCGTCGGGCGGCAAATCGAGGCTGACATCAATCGGTCCGGGCGGCCACCCCGTCACCCGCACCGACACCTCCACCGGCACGCTGCTGCCCTTGAACACGGTGCTCGCCTGCGGTTGGGCGGCGACGACGGCAATATCGGCCGGCGGGGTGGTCGGCGCGAGCACTACGGGGAAGACCGGCAGCCCGCGGGCGGCGAACTCCTGCACGCGACTCAGCGGGGAGTCGCCCCAGTTGTGCCGCCCGTCGGTGAGCAGCACCACGCCGACCAGCTTGGACGTGGCAGCGTCCGCCGCACTCTCACCGGCCCGCACCACCGGCAGCTTCATGTCGGTGTACACGAGCTGACTGCTGGAGGCGTCGGCGGCGAGCAGGCGGTCGGCGTCGAGTTTCGCTTTCAACTCCGCCGGGTCGGTCGGCAGCCCGCGGGCCGACTGGTCGAACGCGATCAACTCGACGGCGTGCTTCTTGGACAGCTCGCCGAGGATGTCGGCGCCGTCCGGGGTGAGGATGCGCTCGGCGATCTTCAGCCGCGACACCTCGCCGGGGCGGGCTATGTTCAGGGCCGACGCGATCCGCTGTTGCTCGTCGCCCGGCCGCTGCGGGTCGGCCACCCGCATACTGTCGGACGTGTCCACGGCGATGAGCACCCGACTTGGCACCTCCCGCGAGTGAACGGCCACGAACGTCGGGTCGGCCGCGGTGGTGAGGAAGACGGCCGCCACCGCCCCCAACCGCAGGGCCATCAGCAGCACCGCGACACGCCGCGGCACCAGCCGTACTTCACGCCGGTACAGCCAGCCGAGCAGCCCCAGCAGCACCAACAGGCCGACGGCCACCACGCCCACCCGCGCCCACATCGGCCAGCCGGGGAACGGCAGGAAGAAGTCGAACGACGAGCTGGTGAACGGGACGGGGATGGACAGCATGGGGTGGGTCTGCTCCCCTCTCCCCTCGGTGGGAGAGGGGTTGGGGGTGAGGGGGGAACCGTTCTTCTCGACTGGAACCCCGAACGCAGTGAGTGGGGTACTAGACCCACCCGGTCACTGCGTTCCCGGTTCCAGGGTGGGCACCGCGGCCGGGGGTGAGGTCTCTTCCCTCCGATCCCATAATCCTATCACTGTCCGCATCCCCACGGGCCACCGCATGTCCGTCGAATTCCCCATCAAGGTGCTGCTGGTGGACGACCAGCCCATCGTCGGCGAGACCGTCCGGCAGATGCTCGCCAATGAACCGGGTGTGCTGTTCCGCTTCTGCCCCGACCCGGCCGCCGCAATTGATGCCGCCGTCGAGTTCAAACCGACCGTCATCCTGCAAGATTTGGTGATGCCCGACATCGACGGGCTGCAACTGGTGCGGTTCTTCCGCGCACACCCGGCCACCCGCGACGTGCCCCTGGTGGTGCTCTCCAGCAAGGAAGACGCGACGACGAAGGCGAAGGCGTTCGCGCTCGGGGCGAACGACTACATGGTGAAGCTGCCCGACAAGCTGGAGGTGATCGCCCGCGTGCGGTATCACTCCCGCGGGTACATCGCACTCCTTGAGCGCAACGAGGCGTACCGCGAGTTGGCCGAGAAGCAGCGGGAACTGGCCGCCGAGGTGAACCGCGCCGCCCGCTACGTGCGGTCGCTGCTGCCCAACCCGCTGCCCGACGGCCCGGTGAAGATCGACTGGAAGTTCGTGCCGAGTACGCAACTCGCCGGCGACATGTTCGGCTACCACTGGATCGACCCCGAGCACATGGCCATTTACCTGCTCGACGTGAGCGGGCACGGCGTCGGGTCGGCGCTGCTGGCGGTGTCGGCGGCGAACGTGATCGCCAACCAGGGTCTGCCCGGCGTGGACACCCGCCAGCCGGGGCCGGTGCTCACCAAGCTGAACGAGATGTTTCAGATGGACCGCCAGGACGAGAAGTACTTCACCATCTGGTACGGGGTGTTCCGCCCGGCGGATCGGCAACTGGCGTACTGCAACGCCGGCCACCCGCCCGCCATGTTGTACGCCGACGGCACCACACAGGAACTGGACGCCGACGGCCCGGCGGTCGGCATGATGCCCGGCCTGAGTTACGACACGCGGGTGTTGAGTGTGGCGACCGGGGCGACGCTGCTGGTGTTCAGCGACGGCGTCTTCGAGGTGGAGAAGGCGGACGGCAGCATGTGGGCGTGGTCGGACTTCGCCGACCACATCAAGTTGGAGTTGGCCCGCGGCGGGGACATCAGCGACCGCCTGCACCTGTTCATCCGCGAGCTAGGCAACTGCGAAGTGCTGGCCGACGACTTCTCGATTCTGCGGGCACAGTTCTGAACGCCTCCGGGAGCGGGGGCGTCCCACCCGCTCGGAAATGCGGGCGGGACGCCCGCGCTCCCGGTCAGCGTCCGGCTCACCAGAGCATGACCGCCGTTTCCCCGGCCTCGGCGTAGTACAGCCGCACCCGCAGTACGTACTTCCGCTCCTTGAACAGCTTCACCTTCAGGTACGCGTTGCGGTCCTCGCCGCTGTCGTCGTCGCCGGCCAGGAACTGCAACTCGCCGCCCTCCTCGACGAACAGCACGACCACCGTGTCGGACGTGCCGAACGTGCGGATTTCGTAATCCCGCGTGGCCGTCGGGGCGATCCGGAAGTTCTTCTGCTCGGCCGGCTGGAGCGGGAGTGCGGCCGACACCATCGGCACGAGCGGGGTGTAGTCGGTCTCCGCCAGGGGCGGGTAGAACGTCTTCACCCACGTCTTGTCTCGCGGGGACAGCCCGCCGGCCGGGTTCAGCCCGGTGCGGTACTCGGCCGGCTGCTTGATCAGCCCGGACTCGAACGGGTAGTGCATGATCGAGTTCGGGTCCCAACTCGACCCCTGCACGGAGTCCGCCTCGATCTTGCGGATGATGTTCCAGAACGTCTTGTCGCGGGACCACTTGTTCGGCGGCGCGGCCAGGGAGGTGTACACCGCCTCCTCGTCCCACAGGATGCCCGCGTTCGGGTTCTGGTGCTCGTGGGGGAAGCCGAGCGTGTGCCCGATCTCGTGGACGGCGGTGTCGATTTCGGTGGCGTGGCGGGTCAGATCCCAGCCGAAGTTCATGGTCCGCTCGTTCGGCCCGTGGTCGCGGACGCCCTTGCCCAGATACGACCACGCCCCGTCGCCGCGCATGAACCCGATCCGCACCTCCGCCTCCTCGCGGGTCGCCACCTCCTTGAACTCCAGCCCGACGCCCACCTCCTTCCAGACGGCGAACGCCTGCCGCACCACCTCCTTCTCGGCCGCGGTGGTGGTCCACGGCACCCACTCGCTCGTCCCGTCGGTGTACACCACCTGCTCGCCGTCCGTCGGCTTGTCGAAGAAGTAGTACCGCAGGACGGTGCCGTTCACCCACTTCGACGCCGACCGGACGATCAACTCCAGCCGACCGGGCGTGACCTCGGGCGCGAACGTGCGGACCCGCTCCGGCCGCAGGCAGCAGTACGAGTGTGAGGCCGGGGGGCGGGCCTTCTTTGCCGCGGGCGAGCCGGCGGCGCGAGTGCGGGGCGTCTTCTTGGCCATGAGGAGAACTCCTGATGAGGGGCACACGGAATGATCAGTCGCCCGGTGTTACCGAACGACCCAGCTCAGCCTCTCGGCGCTCACTTGCCGTCCCCGACGAGTGGTTCGTTCAAGGTCGCGCAGTGGACGCCGCCGCCGCCGGCGGCGATGGCGTCAATGTTGATCTGCACCACCTTGCGGTCGGGGAAGAGCTTCGCCAGCACCTCGTGGCACCGGGCGTCCGCTTTCTTGTCACCGAATTCCGGCGCGATCACGGCCCCGTTGACCACGTAGAAGTTGATGTACCCGGCCGCGAACTCTTTCGACTCCAGTTTGCGGCGGACCCGCTCCGGCGACGCGATCGTGACGACACCCACTCTCTTGCCGGCGGCATCGTCCGCGGCCTCGAGGAGTTTCTGGTGCTGCCGCGTCACCTTGTAGTCGAACGACTCCACGTCCCCTTCCAGCCCGGCCACCACCGACCCCGGTTTGACGAACCGGGCGTAAAAATCGGTGTGGCCGTCGGTGATGTCTTTCCCCCGCACGCCGGGCAGCCAGATGACCTTCCGCACCCCGAACAGGGTGGCGAACTCTTGCTCGCACTCCGCCTTGGTCAAACCGGGGTTGCGGTTCTTGTTGAGGAAGCAACTCTCGGTGACGATCGCCGTGCCGGCCCCGTCGACTTCGATCCCCCCGCCTTCGCCGACCACGGTCGTCTTGATCCGGGTCGCCTTGGCCTGTTCGGCGACGAGGCGTGCCACCGTGGCGTCATCCGCGTGGGCTTGTTTCTTCCCCCAGCCGTTGAAGTTCAGATCGACCGCCCCCAACTCGCCCTTGCGGCTCACGACGAAGACCGGGCCGGTGTCACGAATCCACAGGTCGTCGAGCGGGGCCTCGACGAGTTCCACCTTCTCGCCGCAGAGTTTCGCCGCGAGCTTCAGGTCCGCGGGACGAACCAGCATGGTCACCGGCTCGAACTCGGCGACGGTCTTGGCGATCCGGGCGAGGGCCTTCTGAACGTCGGGAAGCAGATCGCCCCAGATGTCTTTCGTCGCCCCGAAGGCCATCCACGTCCGCTTGTGCTTCGCCGCTTCGTCCGGCATCACCCACCCGGCGACCGGATTTTTGGCCTCTTGTCCCACGGCGATCCCCGGACAGTTGGTGAGCAGGCCGCCCGCGAGAAGGAGCGCAATCGACCGATTCATCACAGACTCCTTCTGCCGCCACTCGTGTGATGGAGTTGCGCCCGTGCAACCTCTCCCGGTGGCAAGGCCGCCCAAGTTCGCTCGGGTGTTTCACACCGAACGTACTCGAACGGTCAACGTCTGTCAAACACCCGAACTCGATTTGCACCGGAATCGGGTGCGACGAAGCCACTGACGAAACAGGCGGGACGCCCGCGCTCCCGGTCGGCGGTTGTACGGGCGGGGGAAAGTGGTGGGACTGAAACTCATCCCGCCGAACGGCCCGTCGATCCGCACAAGTCGTATTCGGCACAAACTCTCGCCGCCCGGCCGCGTCATAATTCTGGTCACGCGGCGGTAACGCGGATTTGACGACGGGTGTGCGGTCCGTGTACACTCTCCTCAGGTCGTGAACCCCTCCCGCACGACCGCACGCGATCTGTCCCCCCATCCACCCAATCCAAAGGGGCGGGGAATGCAGTGCATCCGCAACGCTTTCCGGGCCACCGTCGTCGTCGCCGTGTTGTGCGGCGTTGCCCCCCTCGCGCGGGCCGAAGACGCCCCGCGGGCCAAGAAGCCGCCGATCGACGTGGAGAAGGTGCTGACCGACGCCGCCAAAGCCGAGGCGGACGGGAAGTACGAAGAGGCCCTGCGGCACTACCTGCGGGCGTTCACCGCCGGCCGCACCGACCCCGACACCCGCGACCACATCCGCCTCTGCTTCCGGCACGTCACCCAGGCCGAACGCCACCGCGATCCCGGCTTCCAGAAGTTCGTCGCCGCCATGCCCGCCACCGACGCACTCACGCTGTACGGCGAGGTGGTGGAGAAGCTGCACAAGACCTACGCCGACCGCACCCGGGCGACCGTCGAACGCCTGTTCGCCGCCGGGCTGGACGAACTGTTGGCCGCACTCGACACGCCCGCCTTCCGCGCCGAACACCTGAAGGGCACCGACGACGCCAAGATCGTCGAGTTCCGCGCCCTGGTGCGGGACACCTGGCAGGCGAAACTGCCGACCACCCCGCGAGAGGCCACGCAAGCGGCACGGGCGGTGGTGACGGCCGCGAACAAGACGCTCGGGCTGAAGAGCGGGGCGGTGGTGGTGTTCGAGCTGCTGTGCGGCGCCTGCACCGGGCTGGACGAATACTCGACGTATGTGCCGCCGGGCGGAAGCGAACTGTCGCCGCTGAACGAACTGGCCGGGTACGGGCTGCTGGTGAAGGCCGACAAGCACGGGCTGACGGTGGAGGCGGTGCTGCCGCACTCGTGGGCGGCCACGCACACCAAGCTCCGCAAGGGCGACCGCATTCAGAAGGTGAACGGCAAGTCGGTGGTCGGCGCGACGCCGGCGGCGGTGGCCGAGGCGATGCGGGCGGCGGAGGCCCGCGGGCACCTGATCGAGTTCACCCCGGCCGACGACGACACCGCCAGCGTGCTGCTGCCCACTCCCGTGCCGACCGTGTACGGGGCCGAACTGATCGACATGAAAGAGGGAGTCGGCTACCTTCGGCTGGCCGCGTTCAAGGACCGCACCCCGCAGGAGTTCGACGACGCCGTGATGGAGCTGAAGGCCCGCGGCATGAAGGCGCTCGTCATCGACATCCGCGGCAACTCCGGCGGGCTGTTCGCGTCGGCCGTCGGCATCGCCAAGCGGCTGCTCCCCGGCGGGCCGGTGGCCACCACCGACGGGCAGGTGCCCGACTTCGCCAGCCGCGTGTTCTCGTCGGATTCCGGCATGGCCGCCCACGACTTCCCGGTCGTGCTGCTGATCGACACCAAGACCATGTCCGCCGCCGAGATCCTGGCCGCCAGCCTGAAGGACAACCAGCGGGCCATACTCGTGGGGTTGCCCACATTTGGTAAGGGATTGATCCAGGCCGGCCTGCGGCTGCAATCGCTCGACGGCGGCGGCGACGACCGCGGGGCGAAGTCGGGGCTGCTGATCCTCTCCGTGGCGACGGCGAGCGGCCCGCTGAGCGGGCTGATCCACGGCCGCGGGGTCAGCCCGCACGTCACCGAGGCCGACGCCGACCGGCAGTTGGCACTCGCCGTCGAGAAGGCGATGGAGTTGCTCGCCGGCGGGCCGGTCATGCCGCCCGACTCCATGCCGCCCCTCGTGCGGCGGTAGGGTCGGGAGGCCCGCCGACCCTGGGCTGAATGGCACTTCCTGAAGCCGGAACTCGTTCGCGGACTTGGAGTCGCGGAGTGCGGCACGCTTGCGAGACGATGGTCGGACGTGGTGTTCACCGCGATCCGGGCGGGGATGGTGTCGGCGGGGGGGACGGTGGCGAAGCCGGCGGCGTGGGAGGCGTGGTTGCGGGTGATCGGCTCGCAGGTGGTGGACGACCGCCCGAACCGGTCGGAACCGGGGGTGCGGAAACTCCGCCCGAAGGACGGCGAGGACATGACCAAGCCGCGGCACCAGTACCCCCGCAGCACCCGGTCAACGGCTTGAGGAAGTGCCATTCAACCCTGGGCTGCGAGAACGACGCCGTTGGCGTCGAAAGCCACCCGCTCCCCCATCTCCACCGCTCACCCTGCCCCGCTGACGAATCACTTCAGCCCCTTCTGCCCGAACGCCGCGCGGATGTGGTTGGCTTCCGCCCACAGCCGCGGGTGCGTTTGCAGGAAGCCGATCAGGTTCGCCGTACTCGTGCCCAGCAGCTCCGCCGCCGTGCTCACCTGCCCCCGCGTAGACACCAGCACATCAAGCACCACACCGGCCGCCGGCCAGAATCGCGGGTCTCTCACGCCCAGGTGCAGCCGGCCGTCGCCATCCCGTGCCGGGGCGAAGTCGGGGTGACTGAGCACCAGGGCCGGGGTCACCGGCTCGCGCAAGTGCAGGAACAGCGCCCGCCGCAGCCGCTGCTGACACTTCGCTTTGTTCTCGTGCTGCGAGCGGCTCTCCTCGGCGATCACGAGCAGGCCGGTCGGCGGGTGCCGGAGTCGCACGGCCGAGCTGGTCTTGTTCCGCTTCTGCCCGCCGGGGCCGCTCGCGCGGTAGGTGTCCACCTCGCACAGGGCGAGCAGTTGGGCGTCGGTGAGGGCCGCCCAGTGGGAGCGGGGGAGGGGGGTGGGGGAAGACATGGCACGTGGTGAGGGGGGCGTTCACCTCAATCATATCATTGAGCCACGACGTATCATGAAGCGCTCCGTCCGTCCGACCTCGACCGGGAGTGCGCCGGTGCCCGCCGTCATCAACATCTCCGCGTACCGCTTCGCCCCGCTGGACGGACTGAAGGCGTTGCGAACGCACCTGACGTCCGCCTGCCGCGAGTGGGGGGTCAAGGGGACGATCCTCCTCAGCACGGAAGGGATCAACCTGTTCGTCGCCGGCTCCGCCGCGGCGGTCGATCAACTCCTGGCGGTGCTGCGTGCCACCCCCGGCCTGGAGGGTCTGGAACCGAAGGCGAGCGAGAGCCGCGAGCAGCCGTTCACGCGGATGCTGGTGAAGATTAAGAAGGAGGTCATCGCGTTCGGGGTGCCGGGGATCGACCCCGCCCGCCACCCCGCCCCGCGCCTCAGCGCGCGTGAACTGAAACGCTGGCTCGACGAGGGCCGGCCGTTCACCCTGCTCGACACGCGGAACGAGTTCGAGGTGCAGTTGGGCACGTTCGACCGCGCCACCGCCGTCGGCATCCGGCACTTCCGGGAGTTCCCCGCGGCGGTGGCGAAGCTGACCCCCGCCGATCACCCGCACCCGATTGTCACCTTCTGCACGGGCGGCATTCGCTGTGAGAAGGCCGCGCCGTTCCTGCTGCAACAGGGGTTCGAGCAGGTGTACCAGCTCGACGGCGGCATCCTGAAATACTTCGAGGAGTGTGGCAGCGAGCACTTCCGCGGCGAGTGTTTCGTCTTCGACAAGCGGGTCGGGCTGTCGGCCGACCTGGGTGAATCGGCCCACGGCCTCTGTTTCGCGTGCCAGAGCCTGCTGACGCCCGAGGAGCAGGCCAGCCCGCTCACCATCGAGGGGGTGTCGTGCCCGCGGTGCTACAAGTCCCCGGAGGAGATCCAGGCGCGAACACTCGCGGACCGCCGCGAGCGGCTGCGGCAGGTGACCGACCCCCTGCCCGGCCGTCGCCCGCAGGACAACTTCCGCCCGGTGAAAGTGGCCGCCCGCCACGACGGGCTCACCCTGCTGGATCTCGTGTCCGAACTCTTCGCCCACATCCCCCGCGACCACTGGCAATCGACCATCGAGGCGGGCGACCTGGTCGATGCCCAGCGGACTCCGGTGGCGGCGGCGCACGTGGTGCGGCCCGGCGACAGTTACTACACCCGCGAGCGGCAGCAGGTCGAACCGGACGTGAACGCGGGGATCGAACTGCTGCACGAGGACGCGGCGCTCATCGTGGTGAACAAGCCGGCCCCGCTGCCGACGCACCCGTGCGGCCGGTTCCACCGCAACACGCTGGAGTGGATTCTCCGCCAGGTGTACGCCCCGCAGAAGCCGCGACCGGCCCACCGCCTCGACGCCAACACGTCCGGGGTTGCCGTCTTCACCCGCACCGCGGCCCACGCGCGAGTCTTACAGCCGCAGTTCGAGCGGGGTGAAGTGGAAAAGCGGTATCTGGCCCGCGTGATCGGTCACCCGCCGGACGACCGCTTCGAGTGTACGGCCGCCATCGCCGCCACGGTCGGGCACTGTGGCGCGCGGGTCGTGGACGACGAGGCGGGCGTTCACGCCCACACCGCCTTCGAGGTGCTTGAGCGGTTTGCGGACGGCACGTCACTTCTCAGTGTCACGCCGCGGACGGGCCGGACGAATCAGATCCGCGTCCACCTGTGGCACCTCGGCTGGCCGATCCGGGGCGACGCGATGTACCAGCCCGACGGCCGACTGGGTGAGGTGCAGACGCACGCGGTGGGCGACGACCCGCTGAACCTGCACGCCTGGCAGGTGACGTTCACGCACCCTGGGAATGGTGGCGTGGTCTCCTTCCAGGCCCCGGCCCCCGCGTGGGCGGAGCGTGGTTCCTGATCGCGTGAGGAGAACCGGAGCGGGGAGTCGCAGGGAATCGGTGGGATGTTCACAACCCCAACTCGGCGAGCGTAGTCGCCGCGGGAAGTGCCACCGCCAGTTGTTTGAGTTGGTCATCCGACAGCGCGCGGAGGGCGGTCGTCGTGTCCGCCGAGAGCGGGCCGAACTTCGTCTGGAGTTGGGCTTCGAGCAGTTCGAGGATTGCGAGGCGGCGGCCGAGTTCCACGCCCTTCTCCATTCCGGCTTCGATTCCGCGGTCGTAGCTGGTCTTGTTCACGGCGGTCACCCTCCCGGTGGCTTTAGCGTCAATCATATCATGGAACTGCTTCAGATTCGCCTCTGGAACGTCGATGTACGCCTCGACACAATTGCCCAGCAGGTACCGCTGTTGTGAGGTGAGAGCGGGCGCGTCCGTGATGCGTGCCATCGCCTCCGCGCCCAGTTCCATCACCCGCTCGGGCGGCATCCGCATGAGTGCCGACAATGCCACCCCCAACCAGTTGTCGCCGCTCACGTAGTCTTCCGCGTTCAGCCCCGGCAGGCCGACGTACAAGTAGCGGAAGGTGTGCGGCACGAAGTCGAACAGCCGATCTTCCACCTCATCGACACCGATCCCGTCCAACCCCACCTTCAGGTACAGCACCAGTGGCAGCACTTTCAGCCCGTGGCGGTCACGCAGGTGGAAGTAGTACCGCGGCAACCGCGGCTTGAGCAGGGTGGTGCGGTCGGGGGATTCGATCTCGATGTGGACGAGCACCGCCCACCCGTCGGCCGGCGGGATCGGCATGCCGTCGGGCGACTGCACCGCCTTCACCTTCGCCACCAGGTCGAGGATGTGCCGCTCGCCGTCGGGCGGGTCGGGCGTCAACTCCTTGTCCAGCCACTCGACGGCGGACAAGTCGAACCGCGCCGCCCACTCGGCAAAAAACAGCCGCAGCAAGTCGGGGAAGAACTCGCGGAGGAGGGCTTTGAACCGCTGATCGTGGTCGGAGTTCATGCCCGTACCTCCCACCCTACTTGGGCGTCACGCGCACCGGCTTGCCGTCCTGGTACAACTCCAGCCGCGAGCGGTAGTCATCTTCCGCCTCGGCCGACACTAGCTCCATCGCCTTCTCCATCGCCTTCACCGCGTCGTCGAAGTCGCCCAACTCGGCGTGGGCGGCGGCGAGCGTGTCCAGGTAGCTCGGCTCCTGCCATTCGGTCAGCTCGCACGCGCGGGTGGCGCACTCCTTCGCCCGCGTGCCGTTCCGCACGTCCGGGTCGGGGGCGGTGGCCCAGATCCACGCCAGTTGGTTGAACGTGCCGGCGTCCTGCGGGTCGCGCTGCAATGCGGCCAGGTGGTCCTGAATGGCCCGCTGGAATCGCCCGTCGGCGTAATGCACGCCCGCCCGCAGGTTGTACGGCAGTGGCTGGTTCGGGGTCAGCTTGATGGCGTCGGTGAAGTCGGCCACCGCCCCGGCGTGGTCGCCCATCGACTTCCGGCACATCCCCCGCACCTCGAACGCCTTGCCCATCGTGGGCACCGCCGCCAGCACCGCGTCGCAGTCGGCCACCGCCGCCGCGTACTCCTTCCGGCCCAGCCGCACGGTCGCGCGGGCGAGGCGGGCGACCACCCGCTCGGGGTCGAGTTCGAGGGCGCGGGTGAAGTCGCGGTCGGCCGCGTCGGTGTCGCCCGTCGCCCGGTGGATCAGCCCGCGGGTGAGGTGCGCCCGCGGGTTGGTGGCGTCCGCCTGCACGGCCGCGTTCGCGTCCTGCACGGCCGCCGCGTACTCCTCCAACTCCAAGTGCAGGTCGGCCCGCGACAGGCGGTAGTCGGCCGCGTGGTCCGGGTCGGACTCGATGGCCCGCTCGAAGTCGTCGAACGCCTTGCCGGATTCGCCGTTGGCCGCGAAGCAGTCGCCCCGCAGCCCGTACACCGGGGCGAGGCCGGGGTCGAGGGCGAGCGCTTTGTCGCAATCCGCGATGGCCGCGTCGAGCGACTGCTGGCGGAACAGCACGCGGGCGCGCTCGGCGTACAGCATGGCGTCGTCGCTCTTCAGGCGGATGGCCGCGTCGAAGTCGTTCAGGGCGTCCAGACGGTTGCCCATCTCCAGGTGGGCGAGCGCGCGGTAGCGGTAGCCGGCGGCCACGTTCGGCCGCAGGCGGATGGCCCGCGAGAAGCACTCGACGGCCTCCCGGAAGTCGCCCGACTGGAAGCTCTGGTGCCCCCGCTCGAACAGGGCTTGGGCGTCGGTGGTAGTGCGGTCGGTGGGGGGCATCGCGGGCGACATCAGGGAGGCGGACGGGGAGATTGTACCGGGGCGGACAATTCTAGCACGGGGGAAGGGGGAAGACCTCACCCCACCCGGCCCCCTCTGCCACGGGTGTCGGTTCGAGACCTCACCCCCCGGCCCCCGCGCCCGTGGGAGAGGGGGGGGTCAAGGTGGTAAGGTGCAACCGGCGCTGCGGCCAGGAACGAACGGGCTGCGCCGTGTACACCCCCGCACCGGTCGGGGAGGGGGGCGGGGGGGGAGGTCTACGCGTCCGCCC
>JANNVG010000619.1:0-4501 GCA_031414395.1 Fimbriiglobus sp. | reverse complement strand
ACTCGATGCGCGCGCGCGCCGAGTCGTTCAGGGCACCTGAATCGAGTACCCACGGCTCGCGGCGAAGAAAGCCACCAGTCCCGCTCCCCCGCAGTCGCCGTCAGTCGGGCATGACGAGCTGCGAGTCGATGGTGGCGGGCGCGCGCTCGGCGGGGGTGGCGAGAGTGGCGGCGTACTTCGGGTCGTCTTGCAGCGCCGCGGTGATCGCCGCGTTCTCCGCCACGGCCGACCGCTTACCGCCGCACCGGAGCGACTCCCGCACCGCCGCCAGCACGCGGGCGTCGTCCGCGGGGCCGCGGTTCACCACCCGCGCCCGCGCCTCGGCCAGGTTCAGCCACAACCCGGCGTGGTCCCCGTTGCCGGGGAGGGCCGCATCCAACTCGACCAACAGCCCGCGGGGGACCGCCACCTCCCGCGAGTGCAGGCGGTACGCCATCAGCCCGCGAGTGAGCCGGGCCTGGTGGCACGTGTCGTCGAGTTTGAGCGCCTCGGCGGCGTCGGCGGCGGCACCGGCGTCGTGGCCGGTCAGCATTTTGGCAACGGCGCGGTTGGCGTACATCGCCACCGTCTTCCGCCCGGCCGTCTCGGCGTCGTCGGCGTACTTGATGACCGCGGCGGGGTTCTGGCAGCGGGCGTGGCAGTAGCTCAGCCACTCGGCCGACCGCCCGCTGTGGTCGGTCCGCACCGCCTCGCCGAAGGCGACGACGGCCACGTCCGGCTGGTCGCGCTTCACCAGCCAGACGCCGCGGTCGAACGGGTCGGTGGGCGCGCGGTCTTCGACGAACGGGGCCTGGGGGGGCGCGGCGCTCGCCTGCGCCGCCCACCCGCCGGCCGCCACCCCGCCGGTCGCCACCAGCACGGCCGCCGCCGCCAGCGCCCACCCGTGCCGCTGCCGCGGGGCGACGGCGGCGGACAGCACACGGGTCAGGGCGTCGGCCGTCGGGCGGTCGGCCGGGTCGGCCGACAGGCAGTTGAGCAGTAGCGTGCGGACGGCCGGCGGCAGCGGCAGGCGCAGGGCGGCGAGCGCGCCGCGGGCGGAGCGGGCGGCCGTCGGCACGGTGTCGGCGTCGATGCGGGCGAGCGCCTCGCCCACCAGGTACGGGTGCCGGACGAGCAGCAACTCGAACACCAGCACGGCGAACGAGAACACGTCGGCCGCCTGCCAGTCCACCGCCCCGCTGGTGTCGCCCCGCAGCCGGGCGAGCACTTCGGGGGGGGCGTAGGCCACCGTCCCGCCGCCCCGCCCGCCCCGCCCGTCGTCGGCCAGGTTCAGGTCGAGCAGGTACGGGAAGCCGGTCGGCCCGAACAGCAGATTGGACGGCTTCAGGTCGCGGTGGGCGATGCCCTCGGCGTGCAGGTACTTGAGCACGCCGGCGACGGCGGCGGCGATGTGCAGCACCGCCCGCGGGTACGGCGTGGCGGCCAGGGGGAAGGCCGGGCGGTCGGTCACGGGCGGGTCGTTCGGCCGACGCTCGGCGACCACCCGCAGCAGCCAGCCGGTCGTCGGCGTGCGGCCGGCGGCGCGGGCCACGAGCGTCTCGCCGGTGGCCAGACCGAGGTACGGGGAGGCGACGGCGCGGTGGCCGTTCACCGTCGGGGCGGCGAACACGGGCATCAGGTGCGGGTGCGCGAGCGGGCCGAGGGTGCGGGCCTCCTCCGCCCCTCGGGTGGACACCTTGAGCACCTCGGTGCGGTCGCCGACGGCGGCGTTCCGCACCAGGTACACGTCCGAGAAGCCGCCGCGGCCGAGCAGCCGGAGCACCAACAAGTCGCCCACGGTGTCGCCGGGGTGGAGGGCCACCTTCGGCCGACGGGAGGAGCCGGACGACCACTTGCGGTCGAGCACGCTGTGGACGGCGAGGAGGGCGGCAATGTCGGTGGCGAAGGGCAAGCGGGCGGCGAACGTCACCGGGTCGGGCGGGGCGCCGGCCTCCGCCCGCAGGCTGAACTCCTCGAAGGCCAGCTCCAGAACGAGCGGCTTGCAGGCGGCCAGTTCGGGGTGGGCGGCGAGCGCCGCCAGGGCGTCGGGCGGCTCCCCGCCCGCCCACCGCTCCTGAATTTCGGCGGCCAGTTGTTCCAGGTGGATGGGCGTCATCACTGGTCCCCCGGGCGCGGGCGGAGGCGGAGTCGCTCCACCAGCCGCCGCACCGTTTTGATGGTCAGGTCGAACCGTCCGGCCACCGCCTCATACGAAGACCCGTCGCGGATCATGGTCACCATCTGTCGTTCCGTCTCGGACAGCCCGGCGGTCAACTCCTCCCAGCGGTCGCGGGCCATCACCTCCTGGCTGGGGGTGTGTCCGCCGCCGA
Organism: Fimbriiglobus sp.; assembly: GCA_031414395.1. GTDB lineage: Bacteria > Planctomycetota > Planctomycetia > Gemmatales > Gemmataceae > JALHQU01. Next base: position 2,192 of record JANNVG010000619.1, on the reverse strand, counting down.
CCGGCTCGGGCGAGTTGGCCAGTGACCGCTCGCGGCGGATGTCCCGCTTCTTCGTCAGTTGCTCGCGGCCCTCTTCCGCCACCTTCACCTCGGCCATCTTCGCCAGGTACGCCACCAGGTCCGCTTCCGTCGGCAGGTCCAGCCGGGAGAGCGACACCTGGAAGAACGACGCCCACACGTCCTGGGTGAAGTCCTGCGAATCGAACCGCGTGCGGAGGCGGTCGGACAGCCGCCGCCGCACCACCGCCCGCACCAGCGGCAGGTAGCGTTCTACCAGCTCGGCGAACGCCCCCGGCTCATTCCGCCGCACCCGGCCGAGCAGTTGTTCGAACTCGCTCATTCGGGCCTCCGTGTGGCGAACCCGCCGGTCGGGGCGCGCGGTGGAACACACCACGACCGCCCGCCGACTGACCATCATGGCCGCAAATCCGACCGCCGCACGCACGATAGAAGAGAGACACCGTATTCGGCCACACCCGCCGCGGGAGAAAACCACCCAAACCGCCCGACCGATACGGGTGCGTGTCACGATATGGTCGCCGGGGATGTCGGGCGATCCGAGTCACACAATTTCTATTTCCGATGCACCCGCGCTTGGATATCGTATCCGAACCGAACGCTGCGTGATAACGTTCGACCAATAACACCCGTGCCCCACCACCCGCGACTCACACCCCTGGTCGCCCACCGGAGATCGGCGTGGACTTCTATCACAACCGTCGGACGCAACTGCTCCGCGACGGCAAAGAGGGCGACACCGACGCCGTCCTCGTCACCGACCCGACGAACGTCCGCTACCTGTGCGAGTTCCCGGCGGCCGAGGCCGTGCTGGTGTCCGCCAAGGGCACGTTCGTCGTCTTCCCGGACGACGCCCTGCCCGCCCGCAAGCACACCCCGCCCGACCTGTTCCCGGTGCCGCGGGCGGACGGGGCTGACCTGTCCGTGGCCGTCGCCGAGGCCGTCCGCACCGCCGGCGCCAAGAGCGTGGGCGTGGAAGCCGACCACCTGACCGTGGCCACCCTGCGTCGGTTCGCCGAGGCGGTCGGCAAGACGTCCCTCCGCCCCCTGTCCGGGCAGGTGGAAGTGCTCCGCCAGTCGAAAGACCCGTCCGAGGTGGAAGCCGTGCGCAAGGCGGTGGGCGTCGCCTCCCGCGCGCTGCTCATGTTCCGTGCCATACTGCGCGAGATCGACACCGAACTCGACCTCGTGCGGCAGATGGACCAGCTCATCCTGCGGGCCGGGGCCGACGCCGCCGCCTTCCCGTCGGTCGTCGCCCTCGGCGACAATTCCGGCCTGTCGGTCCTCCGCCCGACCACCGACCGCCCGGTGGCGGAGGCGAGCAAGCTGTTCGTCCGCTGGGGGGTGGAACTCGGCTACTGCGGGGTCATCTCCCGCACGTTCCGCTCGCCGTTCGGCGCCCCGCCCCTGCGGAAGACGAAGGCGGAGCGGACCGCCCACTCCTACAACAAGGTGAGCGCGGCCGTGCGGCAGGCGATGCACGCGGCCGTCGAGGCCGTCCGCCCGAACGCCACCGCCGGCGACGTGGCGAAGGCCGCCCACGCCCAACTGGCCGCCGCCGGGTTCGACCAGTTCGCCGCCGCCGAGATCGGCCACGGGGTCGGCCTCGCCCACCGCGAGGGGCCGTTCCTGCTGCCCACCGACACCACCCCGCTCGTGCCCGGCATGGTGCTGAACATCACCCCGCAGGTGCGCATCCCGGACTGGGGCATGGTGAAGCTGAGCCAGACGGTGTCGGTGACCCGCGAGGGCGTCACCGACCTGGGCGGCGGGCCGGGGAACGACGAGTGACCCCGCCACCCCTGTAGCCGGCCTCCGTGAGGCCGGTCGGACCGGGGTCACAGACCCCGGCTACAGTAATCCCATGTCCCCCACCACTGTGACCGTCCTCACCCCGCCCGGCACCGGGGCCATCGCCACCGTCGCCGTCGTCGGCCCGCGGGCGTGGGACGCGGTTCGGGCGCACTTCCGCCCGGTGAAGGGCACACTCCCCGACGCCCCGCCGCTCCACCGCGTCTACTTCGGCACCCTCGGCGACGGCGGCGATGAAGTGGTCGTCGGCGTGCGGCAGCTCACAGCGGAGCCGTGGGTGGAAGTACACTGCCACGGCGGGCGGCGGGTGGTGCGGTGGGTGGTGGAGTTGCTCGGTCACAACCTACCCCCCCCCGGCCCCC
>JANNVG010000618.1:0-7942 GCA_031414395.1 Fimbriiglobus sp. | reverse complement strand
CGACCACCAGGGAGCGGCCTTCATCCCCCGCTCCCTGGCGGTCGCGGCTCCTTCGTTACGCCGTCACGTCGAGTAGCCCGCCGGGCGCGTTCGGGCGGATGGGTCTCGAGAGCGCGGGCGTCCCGCCCGCAGTCCGAAACTGGCGTCCCGCCCGCGTTCCCGGCTCGGGGTGATCCCAGCCGTCGCCGCCCGTGTCCGCCCGCTTGCCGCCGCCGTCGGTACTCACGTCGAAGGTCGGCACGCTCACCCCGGCCGCCTCCAGCCGCTGACGCAGTTCGGGCAGTTGGCTTTCGATCAGCCGCTTCACCGCGTCGTCGCTCACCACCAGCCGCGCCTCGATGCGGTCGCCCGTCGCCAGCACCCGCACCTTCACCTCGCCCAACTCCGGCGGATCGAGCCGTAACTGAAACTCGTGCGTGTCGCCCGTCACGATCACCCGCGCGTGCGTCACGAACGCATCGCACATCTGGGCGGCCACGGGCGGGGCGTTCGGGGACACTCGCGGCGGCGCGGCGGGCGTCGGTTCGACGGGGGCACTGTTCGCGGTCAGCGGAGCGATCTGCGGCTGACCGGGTTCGGTCGTGGCGACGGGTTCAATGGGTTCGGTGACAACACGCGGCGTGAACGTCGGCGAGGCGAACGCCGGCGGGGTCACAGCGTCGGGAACGCTCGTCGGCAATGTCGTGGGTGGTTCGACCAGCGTGTTCGCCAACGTCGGCGGGGTGAAGGTCGATGGGGTCGGCGGCGTGGCCGTCACCACCTGTTGCACCGGGGCCGTCGTGTCCGGAGTCGGCGCCGCGGACTCGGTGGCCAGCACTTCGCTGAACGGTTGAACCGGAGCGGCGGTCGTGCGGGTCGGGGTCGGGCGTGGGGTCGGTTCCACCGCGGGCATGTTCGATGCGAGTTGCTCGACCTGTGCTTGAGACGGCGTGCCGCCGACGGCCGGCACCGGGTTGACCGCGGGTGGGGCGTTCACTGCCGGCCCCACCAGTCCGTAGCCGACCTCGGCGGGCTGGGTCGGTAACTGTTGCGAGCGGTCCACCACCACCGGGGTTTGCGGCGCGACCGCCGGCGGGCGTGCCGCCGCCACCGCCACTTCGCCCGGTGTCGTCGCAACTGGTGTGTTGCTCGTGAACGTCGGCGTGGGAGCGGCGGGCGGTTCCGGAATGTCCGTGAGGTCAACCGGCGTTCCGGTCGGCTCGGACAGCGTCAGGATGGGCGTCGTTTCCGGACTGCCGGGCGTGAGTGGCGCCGTGCCCAGTTGAAGTTCGACACTGCGGCTCGGTGTGCCGTCGTTGGGGGCTGTCAGAAGCACGGCCGGGTCGAGTGGGAGCGACGCGGCGAGCGACTGGCTCGGCGCGGTGCCCGTCGTGTCGGCCGTGACCGGCGGGAATTGAACCGGCAACTGTTGCGGGATCAGCCCGATGGCGGCGAGCACTGCGGCGGCGGCTTCGGACCCGGCCGACGTGTCCGTCGGGTCGGTTTCGGTTTCGGTCGTCGTCGTTCCGGTCGTCGTGGTCGTGGCAGTCGCTTGCGTGAGGAAGTTGGCGAACCCGGTGACGAGCGTCGGTTGCGTGGTGCTGGTGGCGGTCTGGACGGCGAGGTTCAACAGCCGGGTGAGCGACGGGGCGGCGGCGGCGAGCAGGTTGGCGGAGATCGCGGCCATCGGGTGTTCCGTTGTGTGGCCTATCCGGGCGGTCGCAGGTACGCCCGGCGGACGCGGTCGTGGCGGGCCGTGTGTTCCAGCTCGGCGGCCAGGTCGTGCGTGCGGGCTTCGGCCGCGTGGGTGGCGGCGGCCACACACTCACTCAGGCTCAGCCAGCGGCGGTGCAACTCGGGCGGGATGCCGTTCGGGCACACGGCCGCCACCGCCGACACGGCCGCCGACAACTCGGCGACTGCATTATCGACCGGCTCCCCACGGCGGCACAAGTCCGCAATGCGGTCGGCCGACCGTTCGGCCGTGGCCAGCAGGCTGACGACGTGTTCTAGCACGGGGCTTTCCGCTCGGGGTGAAAGGAATGGCGGAAACGACCTGAATTTCACTTCGGTTTGCGGCGGGATTTGAGTTGTTCGAGCTGGGCCTCAAGTTCCTGGGACGATTTGATGGCGGTGATCTGCACCACCGCACACTCGGCCAGGAACGGGTCGTCCTTCGCGTCGGCAATCGCCCGGTACACCGTCAGGGCTTCGGCCGGCTTCCCCTGCTTCCGCAGGCACGCGGCCCGGATGTACTCGGCGAACGCCTTGTCTTCTTTCGGCAGTTGGCTGGCGTCCAGCACTTTCACGATGCCGAAGGCGCCTTCCAAATCGCCGGCCTTGTACAGGTTCCCGGCCGCCCGCACGAGGTCGATCGGCTTGCCCCCTTCGGGCAACACCAGCGGCTTGTTCGGGGCCGGCGGGTGCGGGTCGTGTGGCTTCGCCGGAGGCGTGTTCGGCTTCGGCGTCTTCTTCTGCTCGGCCAGTTTCTCCAGCAGTTCGTCGAGCTTCTTCTGCAACTTGTCGCGGTCGTCGGCCGGCTCGCTCTTCCCCGGCTTCGCCTCCGGGTGGTCGGTCGCCAGCTTGTCGATCTCGTCCTTCAGCTTCTTCGTCTCGGCCTTCTCTGCCGGCGGGTCGAGCCGCTCAGCCTTCGACCAGTTCAGGTTGGCCGGCGGGAGGGTCGGGATCGCCGGGAGTGGGGCCGGCGCGAGGGTGGGGCCGGCGGGCGACGCCGGGGCGGACGGGGGGCTACCCCGGCCGACGCCGACCGCCAACACCAGCAGCACCCCGCACGTCGTCATCGTTCGCATGGCGTTTCCCCGCCCGGACACTCCGTCCGCTATACCCCCCGGATCACGACTCCACAAGTTCGATTCGGAAGCCCGTGCCGGTCGGGCGGGTGGTCGGGACTATGATCGAGCGCCGCCGACATTTTTTGCCGACGAACCTGTGCGAAGCGGGCCGATGCGGAAACGGAGGTGTGCCATGCGTCGGCTGTTCGTCTGCCTGCTGTTGCTCGTGGTCGCTGGTAGCGCCCGTGCGGACGAAGCGACCGACCGGCTGGCGAAAGAACTCGTCGGCGTGGTCCGCGACCCGCGGCAGGGCGTCATTCAGCGGGTGGAAGCGGCCCGCACGCTGGCCAAGCTCGGCCCGCAAGCCGCCGTAGTGGTGCCCGACTTGATCGCCCAGATGCAGCGGTTGAAGGGCGACGAACTGGAACCGCTTCAAGAGGCGGTCATTGAAACGCTCGGCGCCATCGGCTCCGCCGCCAAGCCCGCGCTGCCCACGCTCGCCACCGTCTCCGGTCGCACCACCGACCTCGACCTTGCCATCAAGCAGACGACGAAGCAGCTCCTGGCGTCCGACGACACACGGGACGTGAAAGCGCTCGTCGAGCAGACGACCAGCCGGGATGTCGGGTTGCGGCTGCGGGCGGTGAAGACGCTCGGCGGGCTGAAGGGCGATGCCGCGCCCGCCGTGCCGGCGCTGACGCTCGCGCTGGCCGATGCCGATGGCGACGTGCGCCGCGCCGCCGTGAATGCGATCCGCCTCATTCAACCGCAATCGAAGCCCTCGAAGGAGCTGATCGCCGCCATTTCCGCCGACCTGAAAGACCCCGACGACAACCTGCGGCTGAACGCCGTCCGCGCGCTCGGCAAGCTCGGCCCCGCCGCGTCCTCGGCCATTGCCGCCCTCGAACCGCTCCTGAACGACCTGGACAAAGACGTCCGGCGTGCCGCGGGTGAAGCGATGCTGAAGCTGGCCGGCCCGTGAGGGGATAAATACCTTCTCACGCAGAGCCGCAGAGACGCAGAGAAGAAAAGAGAGGCATTCTTGGAATGCGCACTCTCCGCCCTTCGTCTCCGCGTGAGGCAGCTTCACCCCGCACGTCCATCATACATTCTTTCATCTCTGCGGCTCTGCGGCTCTGCGTGAAGCGGTTTTCCTCCTGCCGTCCTTGCTGCTCTGCCTGCGCTCTTGTACCTTCCGCAGCATCTGCAACGGAGGTTGACCATGCCCGACATCCCCGACGGCCAGACGGCCGAAATGCAAGGCTCCGGGTCGAAGCCGTACCTGCTGAAGAACGTCGGCGGCGTGTACTCGTGTTCGTGCCCGGCGTGGCGGAACCAGTCCGTCACCATCGAGCGGCGCACGTGCAAGCACCTCCGCAAGTACCGCGGCGATGCCGCCGAGGAAGCCCGCATCGGCGGCGCACTCCCGCAGAAGCCGACCAAGCCGGACGGCGCCGAAGGCGGCGCCGACCTGCCGCTCCTGCTGGCCGAGAACTGGACCGACGACACCGACCCGGCCGGCTGGTGGATGAGCGAGAAGCTGGACGGCGTGCGGGCATACTGGGACGGCAAGCAGTTCCTGTCGCGGAAGAACAACATCTACTACGCCCCGGACTGGTTCACCGCCGGCCTGCCGCCGATGGCCCTCGACGGCGAACTGTGGATCGACCGCGGGCAGTTCCAGAAGACCGTGTCCGTCGTCCGCCGCCAGGATCAGCCCATCGAGTGGAAGCAAGTGAAGTACGTCGTGTTCGACGCCCCGCAAGCCCGCGGCACGTTCGAGAAGCGGATCGAGTGGCTGACCACTGTCGCGCCGACGTGGAAGAGCCAGTTCCTTCTGTTGCACACGCACGAGGAGTGCGACGGGCTGGACGATCTGGTGGCCGAGTTGGAGCGGGTGCTGAAGCTGGGCGGGGAAGGGCTGATGCTGCGGAAGCCGGGGTCGAAGTACGAGTTCAACCGCTCGTCCACGCTGTTGAAGGTGAAGCGGTTCCACGACGCCGAGGCGACGGTGATCGCGCACGAACCGGGCAAGGGTCGGCACAAGGGGCGGCTGGGCGCGGTGGTGGGCGAGTTGCCCAACGGCAAGCGGTTCAACATCGGCACGGGGTTTTCGGACAAGCAGCGGGAGAACCCGCCGGCGGTCGGCAGTTCGGTCACGTTCAAATACCAGGAGTTGACCAACGACGGCATCCCGCGGTTCCCGGTGTTCATCGGCGTGCGGATCGACGCCCCGGCGGTGGTCGCCCCGCTGGCGAAGGCGCCCCCGGCCGCGGCCACCGTGACGAGCACGCCGAGGGCGGCGGGCGGCGCGCGGCTGTTCGAGAACACGACCGACGGGGCGAGTAAATTCTGGGAGGTGAGCGTGAGCGGCACCAGCCTGACGACGCGGTGGGGGAAGATCGGCACGGCCGGCAGCACGAAGACGAAGACGTTCGCCACCGCGGAGAAGGCCCAGGCCGAAGCCGACAAGCTGGTGACGGAGAAAACGGCCGGCGGGTACGAGGAGAGGTGAAACCTCGTACCCACGCTCCGCGTGGGTACGGTCTCGGCGACGCTCCGCGTCGGTGGCGTGTGCAGGACGCGGAGCGTCCGCGGCGGCGTTCCCACGCGGAGCGTAGGAACGAGGGTCTCACCCCTGCGGGCGGGCGGCGCCCCGCAGCCGCTTCATCGGGTCCACTTCCATCGCGCCGAACGCCTGCTCGTACCGCCCGACGATGTACTTGAGCGACTCCAACAGCCGCTTGGCCACGTACGGGTTCATCACCATCCGGTGCGTCATCTGGATCGGCTCCATCACCGGGGCGGCCCCGCTCGACATGACGATGCCGGAGTGCAGGCCCACGTCCATCAGCACCTCCTCCTGCCCGCCGCCGAGCGACAGGCGGAAGAAGTTGCAGTACACCGTTTGCAGCTTGGACAGGTCCACCTGCATCGCCACCTGCGTGCCCTGGGCGGGCTGCTGACCGGCGGGGGTGAGGGGGGTCGGTTCATCGGCCATGGCGGTTCTCCTCGGCGGTGGGCGGGTGTCGCCCGGTTGGGTTTCGGGGTTCCGGCGGGTCATTTCGACTGCGGGCGAATGGTGATCGCCCTCCCGCCGGTGCGCTGCTGCACCCGCACCGGCCAGTCCCACGCCGCGGCGTCGGCCGGTGTCGGTACGATCAAGCTTACGGACTTCGAGCCGGCCGCGACCGCCACCGCGTGCGGGTGGTCGAGGATTTTCGCCGCCCCCAGGAAGGCCGGGCTGGTCGGGTCGCGGATGGTGGTCGGCGGGCGCACGAGCGACACCGCCGTCACGTCCGTTTCGTAGAGGGAAGCGTAGAGTGCGATTCCCGCCGCGGTGCCCTCCCCGCTCAGTTCCAGCGGCAAACTTCTCGTTACACCCGACACAACCCGCACCGCCCGCCGCACGTCCCACACCCGCCCGCCCTCCAGCGTTTGGCCGATGAGCGGGAACCGCCGACGGATCTGCGTTTCATTCACCGACCCCGGTTCGGCCCACCGCGTCGGCCCGACGCCCCGCGGGTAAACCACCGCGGCGGCCTCCTCTTCTGTCGGCGTGAGTTCGACGGCCGACTTGTCCGCGACGGTCAGTTTCACCCGCTTTGCGGTCGTGCCGGTCGTCGCCAGTTGCAGTTGAAGAACGATGCCCGGCTCGCTCTCGAACGAGTACGTCCGCACCCGTACCCCGCCGGCGGACACGTCGGACACCAGCTCCGGCGACACGTCGGCCGGCTTTGACGGCCACGCGCGGAAGCTGGTGGCGGTCAGCTCGCTCAGCAGTTGTTCCCGCTTCTTCGGCCACCACGCCTTCGCCACCTCGTCCGATTGCGGGATGTCGATGACCACCGGCCGCAGCACGGCCGCCGGCATGTCTGCGTTGATCGCCCCTTCGGGTGTCGCCTTCAACACCTTCAGTTGCTGCGGGGTGAGCTTGGCCGGCAGGTCGTCCGTCACGGCGGTGGTAGTGTCGCCCTTCAGCCAGCGGTTCATCCACTTGTTGATGCCCGCCCGCAGTTCGGGCGTGTCCTTGTGCGGGCCTTTCGTTTCGAGCAACTGAAACTTCTCGGCCGCGCCGTACCACTCGTACACGGTCGCCACGGGTTTCGCCAACCGCTTGTACCCGGCGACGGGGAAGATGTCGTCCTGGTCCGAGTTGCCGAGGAGCAGCGGGCGGGGGGCGGCGAGCGCGGCCACCAGCGGGAAGTCCCAGCGGTCGACGTTCACCATGAACATGCAGTCGCAGTGGCCGGCGATCACGCCCTTTCGGAGGCGGTCGGTTTGCCCCTCGCACACGTGCGCGTACAGGTCGGCGATGCCCGCAATCGGGGCGAAGCAGACGGGCCGGTCGTCGGCCGCCAGCACCCACCAGCTCGTCGCCCCGCCGCCGCTCCGCCCGGTCACGCCGATCTTCTTCGCGTCCACGTCCGGGCGGGTTTCCAGGTAGTCGAGCGCGCGGATGGCGTTCCACAGTTCCACCCCGCCGGGGGTGTACGAGTACGACTGCCACCACCACTGGTTCAGTTTATAAGTGCCGTGGTGCTCGCCGGGGATCTCGCCGAGTTGGAGCGTGTCGAGGATGACGCACACGTACCCGTGGGCGGCGAACCACGCCGGGTGGTACTGGTAATGCACCTTGCTGCCGAACGACACCTTGTCTTCGATGACGTTGCCGTGCCCGCACACGTACAGGATCGCGGGGAACTTGGTGTCACCCCCGCCCTTGCGGGCGGGGTTCGCCTTTGGCGAGTACACGTTGGCGGTGACGAACAGCCCCGGCCGCGACTCGAACACCAGCTTCTCGACGACGAACCCTTCACCTTCCATCGTGCCGGTGATCTTGGCGTTCAGCTTCGTTCGCTCGGGCAGCGGGTCGAGGCCCATCATCGCCAGGAACTGCTTCCGCAGTTCGGGCCGCCGCTTCTCCCACTCGGCTTTGCTGGTGATGCCCTTCAGCGGGTCGTCGGCGATCTGCTTCACCTGGGCGCGGAAGTACTGCTCGATCATCGCCTCGCCGGGCGGCGTGGGAATCGGCTTCGGGTCGGCGGAAAGCGAACAGAGGAGAAGTGCGACGGGCAGCATGGGGCCACTCCGGGGAGGTGCGGAGAGGATACCCGATGCGGGGGTGATTCGGTAGTGACCAGTTTTCGTAGGGCGGGCGGGCCGGCGCT
>JANNVG010000617.1:0-1638 GCA_031414395.1 Fimbriiglobus sp. | reverse complement strand
CCAGAAGTGAGTTTGGTACCCCACTCCCCAGCTGGGAGAGGGGGACAGACCAGGAGGGAGAATGGACCGCGACCTGTACTACATCTTTCAACCGACCGACGCCGGCACTCCACACCCCGGCGTGGACTTCCTGCCGGTGCGGGAGTTCCTGGCCGATGAGCCGGCGTGCAAGACCTTCTGGGATCTGATCGACACCCAGTTCCGCACCCGCAGCAAGTTCCTTTCCATCTGGCCGTGCGTGTCGTTCGTGGCCGTCGCCCGCACCCCCGACGGCGACCCGGCCGGCTACCTGCTCGTGTCCGCCCCGGTCAACTGGCAGATCGACTACGTGGTCGTCCACCCGGCCGCCCGCGGGCAGGGGGTGGCCACCAAGCTGGTGAAGGCCACGCTGTCCGAAGCGTACCTGCACCGCGCGCCGTATGTGATGCTCACCAGCAGCCCGAGCCTCCGCCCGCTGTACGAGGGGTGTGGGTTCCGCGTGGTGAGCGAGCGGGGCGAGGTGGTGGTGTAGTGTCTGTCCCCCTCTCCCCAGCGGGGAGAGGGGAACTGATACACGGAGGGTTCCACTATGTGCGGCATCATCGGGTTCACCGGCCAGCGGGAAGCGGCCCCCATCCTTGTTGACGGCCTGAAACGCTTGGAGTACCGCGGGTACGACAGCGCCGGCCTGATTACCGGTACGGGCAGCAGCCTGCACCTGCGGCGGAAGTCGGGGCGGCTGGTCGAGTTGGAGAAGCTGCTCGCCACCCAACCGGCGGCGGGCACCTACGGCATTTCGCACACCCGCTGGGCGACGCACGGCGGGGCGACCGACGCCAACGCCCACCCGCACCTGAGCGCGGACAACACCATCGCCGTCGTCCACAACGGGGTGATCGAGAACTACTTGACGCTGAAGCAGAAGCTGCAAGCCGACGGCATCGTCTTCCGCAGTGAGACCGACACCGAAGTGCTGGCCCACCTGATCGCCCGCTACTACGAGGGCGACCTGCTGCTGGCCGTGCGGAAGACCGTCGAGCTGGTGAAGGGCACCTACGGGCTGGCGGTCATGTGCAAGCACGACCCCGGCGTGCTGGTCGGCGCGCGGCTGGGCAGCCCGCTCGTCATCGGCCTGGGCGACGACGGCAACTACTTGGCGTCGGACGCCTCCGCCCTCGCCGGGTACGCCGACAAGGTGGTGTACCTGAACGACCGGCAGATTTGCCAACTGGACGCCGAGAGTTGGGTCATCCGCAACCAGGACATGGACACCGCCGACGTGACGGTGGAGGACATCCAGCACTACCTGGGCGACTACGACGCCGACAAGGGCGACTACCCGCACTACATGCTGAAGGAGATCTACGAACAGCCCGAGGCCATCGCCAACGCAATGCGCGGCCGGCTGGACACCGACGACGCCACCGCCCACTTCGGCGGGCTGAACCTGACCGCCCAGCAGTTGCGGGCGACCGAGCGGGTCATCATGACCGCGTGCGGCACCAGCTACCACGCCGGGCTGGTCGGCGAGTACCTGTTTGAAGAGTTGGCCCGGATGCCGGTGGAGGTGGAGTACGCCAGCGAGTTTCGCTACCGCAACCCGCCGATCGACCGCAACACCGTCATCCTCGCCATCACGCAGTCGGGCGAGACGGCCGA